>JAWXUT010000111.1:0-5689 GCA_044426075.1 Bacillota bacterium | reverse complement strand
CTTCTGTAACATATTGTGGGAATATAATATTGCTAATCCCTGTATACGCAAAGGCATATTGTGCTATTGATACTAAAGAACTATCTTCACCAAAGGGCATTTCTTCTAATGACACACAACCATAAAATGCATAATCTAGTATTTCTCTTACTGCATCGGGTATGCTTATTTCTGCAAGACTGCCACAACCGTAAAATGCACCTTCATATATACCTGTTAATTGGCTTCCTTCTGCAAAAATTACACTTTCTAGCTTATCACACATTGCAAAAGCATAGTAGTCAATTGATATTACCGTTGCGGGAACAACAATGCTTGTTATGCTTGCACCATAAAATGCCCTATATCCAAATGTCAATAGATTGCTGTTATCATCAAATATTATTTCAGTTATACTTGAGTTTTCAAACGCACCAAAGCCAATTACTTCAACACTTTGTGGCAAGTAGAATGTGCCAGTTTTACCCGCTGGCATTGCGATAATTTTGGTTTCCTCTTTGTTGTACAACACACCATCAACTGCGGTGTAATACTTATTATCTTCATCTACAACAAACTCTGTTAAATTTTCTAATCCTACAAAAGAGTATTCACCAATATATTCTAGTGTTGCAGGGATATGAATTGCACTTAACGCTGTATTGTAGAAAACGTTACTCATAATTTGCAAATTTTCACAAGAGCCAAGTGTTACATCAGTAAGATATCTACAATCCCTAAATGCACCATGGTTTATAACGCTCACACAATCGGGAATATCAACTGATGTTAGTTTTGTTCCTGCAAAAGCGTAAGTAGGTATTTCTGTAAGCGAGTATTCCTCTTCAAATGTTAATGATGTAATGCCACTTTGATAGAATACATATGACCCTAAACTTGTTAGTGATGCGGGCAATGATACACTTTCTAGTAATACAGTTTCAGAAAAAGCATATTGCTCAATTGTAGCAATACTGCTGCCTTCTTCAAATGTTAACGCTTCAATTAGTGATTTACTAAATGCGTTTCTACCTATAAAAGTAACACTTGCAGGTATAGTTACACTTTCAAGTATACTTGATTCAAACGCATATGATGATATTGTTTGCAATGTGCTTGGCAATACTATGCTAGTTGCTGTGCTACCTTGGAATGAATATCCGCCTATTGTTAAAATATCACCACCAAATGATAGTTCGTCAAAATTAATACTTGTATCGGTTCCTGAATATTCTAAAATTGCTATACCACCGCTGTTTAATTCAGCATATATCCAGTCTTCTATTTCAAAAAACTCTTTAACATCTAGATAGTATCCTTTTATGCCAACATCCCAGTTTTCAACTAAATATTCGGGTAGTTGGTCCCCTTGGAACAATACATATAGTTCATTGTTGCCATAAAAAGCATATTGCCCTATGTACTCAACATTTGCAGGTATACTTATGGTAATCATACTTGTTGTGCCATAAAATGCAAATCTTCCAATGTACTCTAAGCTGTCGGACAACAAAACACTTGTTAAACTCTCACAAAACATAAATGAGTAATTGCCTACTGTAGTAATTTCAGCACTGCCGAAGTCAACGGTTGTTAAACTTGTGAGTCCTGCAAAAGCGTATGCTGTAATATCGCTAAGACTGCTTCCTTCATTAAACACAATAGTTGTTAAACTTGTTGCACCATTAAATAAATATGCAGATAAACTTGCAACTTTGCTATTTGCCGCAAAAATAACTTCTTCTAAATACTTGCAACTTGCAAATGCATATTGTGCTATTGAGCTAACATTGGCTGGTATTGTAAGTGTTGTTATGCCAGTGTTCGCAAATGTGCCATAACTGATTCTTTCAAGTTTGCTAGTTTCATTAAATGCAATTTCTTTTAAATTATAGCAACAAGAAAAAGCATATCTAGATATTTCTGTGGTATTATCTGGAATCAAAATATATCCTAAACTACTATTGCTAGCAAAAGCATAGCTTCCAATATATATTAAACTTTCTGGCAAGTCATAACTGGATACACCACTGCAACCCGAAAATCCATACTCTTTAATATACATTAAAGAGCTTGGTAAGTTTATGCTTGTTAAATTTTTTGCCCCAATAAAGGCATATTCTCCAACTGTAGTTACACCGCTTAAAATTGTGTATGCTGTATTGGGTTTTCCTATTGGATACAGCACTACGGCAGTATAACTTCTTGTATATACTACACCATCTACACTGGTATAATAGCCTGAATTAATATAAATGTTTTGCAGATTACTACAACCAATAAACGCATTATATAAATCAGTAACACTACTTGGTAAATATATCTCCTCCACTATACTGTAAGCAAATGCATATGGTTCTATTTTTTCAACACCATCTGGCAAATTAATTTCCGCTAATGATTTTGCTCCACTAAAAGCAGATCCTCCGATTTCTTTTAGCTGACTGCCACTTTCAAATAGCAACTCTTCTAAATTAGAACAACTATAAAATGCATATATTCCTATTTTTGTTACAGAAGCAGGTATTGTGATAGTGCTAGCTGCTATACCATAAAATGCATATGCAGAAATTTCTGTAAGCACCATTCCGCTTTCAAATTCAAGCGAGGTTATACCATTACCATAAAATGCACCTTCATAAATCTCCATAACTGTATTGGGGATGAATAGTTCTTTAATCGAGCAACTTTTAAATACATATTCATCAATTGTTGTCAAACTTGAACCTATATTTAACTCACTCAAATTGCCGTTAGATTGAAATGCTGATTCTCCAATAGATACCACACTATCTGGAATTATAAGCGACTCAAGTGACGCATACACAAATGCATATTCCTCAATTATATTTACATTAGATAATTCTATTTCCGTAAATTTTGCATAGCCAAAAGCATAACTTTGAATTGTGTTTACTGTGCTTGGCAATGTGTAGCTTGTTGATAAACCTGCGGGATAACAAACTAGTGTAGATTTTGTGATATTTAGTAGCACGCCATCTTGACTTATATATGAATTGCTACCTGTTACAACTGTAATCGAACGCAAATTTGTTGCTCCAAAAAACGCAGAACTGGATACTAATGTTGCGGATTTAGGTACCTCAAAGCTAGTTAAAGCAACGCAGTTTCTAAATGCAAAATTGTCAATAGTTGCAAGTTTACTGCTTGAACCAAAGTACACATTTGCAAGCCTTGTGCAATCAAAAAACGCATAGTCATCTATTGTTTGAACAGAGTCGGGCATTATCATTGAAGTGATATTATAGCACGCTTCAAATGCGTATCTTCCAATATTAGTAAGCGTGTCTGGCAGATTTACTTCCTTAAAACCGCTCTCACCACTAAATGCAAAATCGCCTATACTTGTTACCGTTTTACCGTCAATTGTATCAGGCACTGTTATATAACTTCTGTGCCCAGTATAGCTTCTAATTTCAACTGTGCCATCATCAAGCGTAACATATGTATATGGCACACCATCATCTTCGTTTGCCCACTCCGCATAAAGGGTTAAATCACTTGTAAATACATCTTCATACCAAGCAAGTTCTTCTGCGCAATGTATATCATAAAACCATCCATCAAATATAGCGTATAATCTTTCGGGCTCAGGCAATAGTTGCATTGTTTTACCTTTTATAAATAACATTTCTATATCTTCAACTTCATCAGTTAACATACTAAATGTCACTGTGCCAACTTCTCCACAAATTAAGGCATCAATATCTATTATTCCATATCCATAATCATAGTCATATCCTAAATCACCTAAATCTGTACAAGAAGCATACAACATCTCAGTAACATCATCAAAAGTGGAATATTTGTTTTCCGCTAGATATAGTGCAATTGCTCCTGCAACCACAGGACTCGCCATTGATGTGCCGTTTGCTATTGTATATCCTCCATTCTTTGCAGTTGTTGCTGTTGTGCCAGGTGCAACAACTTCAACATTCTCGCCATAGTTAGAGTATTCTGCCAACTCATAGCTATCTTCTGCCAGTGCGCCAACACCAATTACATTTTCATCTGCTGCGGGATATGTTAAAGCTGTTGTGCTATTGTTGCCCGCGGCAGCAACACAAATTATATCATTTGCTACAGCTAATGCTAATGCATCTTTAAAAATATTTTCACTCTCATATTCTACTTCCAAACCAAAAGACATATTGATAACATCAACACCTACTTCAATAGCATAATAAATGCCAAACACCAAGTCAGATGCATTTGAAAAAGTACCACTTGCATCGCACTCTGCTTTAATTACAACAAGTTCAACGTCTGAAGCTATACCTACTGTGCCTTGCCCGTCAATTGATGCAGCAACTATACCCGCAACCATTGTGCCATGCCCTAGTTCATCTTTTATAAGCGACCAATTATCGCTGTTTTTAACCACTTTATCGTCTGTTGCGTTATATGATAAATCACTTATCTTTCCAGCAAACTCACTATGATCAGTGTCTATCCCAGTATCAATTACTGCAACCGTAATGCCACTGCCAAGCGTTTCACCCCAAGCGTCACCCACATTTATATAATCAATATATGTTTGTTGACTGTAATATGTATCACTTACAACATAGTTTGGTGATGCTGGCTCTAGCGTGCTCTCTTCTTCATCATCAAAAGTTTCTACATAATAATCCGCACTCATTTGTGCAATATACTGCAAATAACTGTCGTTAGAAAAAATATCCAGTATTGTTGTTTCATCAGACAATGTCACTGTTGCAAATGTGCCATCAGAATTTGTCCGCAATGAACCACCCGTTTCTTCAGCTAATGCCGTAGCCTCTTCTAAAGTTGTATCAGTTAAAACAATAGACTGCGTGTCATACTCACCCTCATTGTTATTCAACTTCTCAATAGCACTTTGCTGCATTTCTTTTAGTGATTCTGTATCTGTGGTCGCATAGTTGTAACATATACTGCTAAAACATCCCAACACAAGAAGCACAACTAACACAATTGCTATTTTTTTTACATTACTTTTTATCTGACTTTTGCCACTCATAAATACTTTTCTCCTTAAGCATTTTAAATATAAATTACTCTAACCATAATGTTATCATAATTTAAAAATAATAGCAATTGTTTTTGTTTAGTATTTGCATTTTGTTGGTTTTGTAAAACACCAATGACTTTCAACTATAATTTTGCGATGGTTGGAGCTTTCTGTTTTTAAGGGCTGAATTATTATATAATATCCCATATTATGCACGGACAATAAACTCATCGGGGTTGCGTTCTTCTTTTGTAAATGTGATGTTTGGGGCAAGGATACGGAGGCAATGTTTGTAGTAAACTTGCTTGTTTGTGGGGCGGAGAAGCGCGATGCAGTCGGCGGCATATTGCTCCCAATTTTGCCATTTATCTGCATTGCCACAGTTGTTTAGTTTGCCTATTTTGTAGTGGTCTACACTGTTGTCTTCTAATGTTTTTCTGATTAGTGCTAGGCTCTCTTGAGGCTCAATTGTGGGTTCAAAACTGGCAAAAGTTTTTATGCCATTTTCGTGCAAAATCTTTAGTGTTTCTAGTCTCTCACTAGGCGTGCTTGCATATGGCTCCCACCTCTTGCTTTTGCTTTCATCTAAAAATGTTAAGGTCACGCCAACTGTTATTAAGTCACCAAAAGTTTTGAAAATATCTAAATCTCTTAGCATCTTTTTGCCACCCTTAGATAGCACTGCAACTGGCACTT
>JAWXUT010000110.1:0-5724 GCA_044426075.1 Bacillota bacterium | reverse complement strand
ATCACGTTGCTAAGTGCACCCTCTGATATGCTGATTTCCATTGCGTTGTAACAATCTATTATAATGCCTATTGCACTACGTAAACTGCATTGAACTGTGTCATATATGCTCTTTCTTTTTTCATCATCAAGCTGCCCGTCTACTGCAAGCGGATTGAATACCCCGCCTTCAATATCCTTCTCTAAATCATCATAGGCATCTATAATGTATATCCATCTACCAAGATTATAACACAAACTTTGTAAATTTGCATCTGTTTTTCCGCAAGCTACTTCGCCCACTGCAACCAAAATCTTTGCAAACTTATCTGCCAAACGGTCTAGCTGAGCACATTTTTTGCCCTCTAATTCTCGTAATTCAAGATAATTAGTGCGCAACACTTTATCTAGCTGTGGATATTTTTCTGCCGCCTTTTTGTATTTGCCACTGAAAAATGCTCTGCCCATTCTGCGCGTTACACTTTTGTTGTCATATACATCATCATCCAACTTATAGTAGCCTAGCATTACATTTATATCTGCAATGCACTCTTGTATCTCATTGTTTTGCACAACATAAAACTTTGAACCTACGGGATGCGCTATGCACCTCTCCTTTTCAAACGTGGGCTGCAAGTTGCGTGCGTTGTGCGCTAGTAGTGTTAAAAATGTTATGTCAAAGTTAACAGAAAACCGCATAAGCTGGCTATTTGTATGCGTGCCTAACGTTTTGCACAAGCCACAATAATACGCCTTATATGTATCATAATCTTTAAAGATTATATTGGGTTTATCTATATTAACATAGCCGAACATTTATTCACTCTTACCACTTAAAAGTGTGAAAATGGTATCCTTAATTGCCTCTTTTGGGATGACAATATCGTGCAATATAGGTAAATTAGCTAGCTCTGCAATTTGAGTAGGAACATCAGTATCTGTATAACTAGATAACTTATTTACTGCCTTAAATGCATTATCTTCCGCGTTTTGAGATAGCGCTTTTAGTACATCTTTGCTGAACTTATATGGGCTTGCAGTTGATACAACAATTGAAGGTGTCATGTCTCCAGTGTCTGCCATATAATCATAGTAAGATGAAACAGCTACTGCGGTGTGGGTGTCAAGTAGATAGCCATGTTGTTCAAAGAAATTGTCAATTGACTCTTCTGTACTTTTCTCATCGCTCCAGTATGCCACAAACTCTGGAAGTTTTTCTTCTAGGTCGCAAGTGCTAACATCATAAATTCCAAACTTTTTAAGTTCACCCATAATACTTGCAATTTTGCTTGCATCGTGGTCATATAATTCATATAGCAAACGCTCTAAGTTGCTGCTAACCAAAATGTCCATTGAAGGGCTCATTGTTTTGTGGAAAGCGCGATTTACATCATATTTACCTTCTGTAAAGAAGTCAGTTAAGATGTTATTTTTATTGCTTGCAACTATTAATTTGTTGATAGGAACACCCATCATTTTAGCATAGTATCCCGCCAAAATATTGCCAAAGTTGCCGGTTGGAACCACATAGTTCACCGCGTCGCCTTGGTTAATTTCTTCTGCGCTAACCATATCTAAATATGCAGAAACATAATACACAATTTGTGGTGCTAGTCTGCCCCAGTTAATTGAGTTTGCACTGCTCATAGTGTAGCCCATGTCTTCCAATTTAGCCACTGCCTCTTCATCAGCAAAAACCGTTTTAACTGCGCTTTGTGCGTCATCAAAGTTGCCGTCAATTGCAACAACGTGCACGTTTTTACCAACTGTAGTTTGCATTTGCAATTTTTGCATATCGCTAACGCCTTCACTGGGATAAAAACATATAATTTCTGTGCCTTCAACATCGCTGAAGCCTTCAAGAGCTGCCTTGCCAGTGTCTCCACTAGTTGCAACTAGAATAAGAGTTTTATTCTTTTTTTCTTCTTTGCGCCTTGCTGCCGTCATAAGGTGAGGCAAAAGCGTAAGAGCTATGTCTTTAAATGCAAGTGTTGGGCCGTGCCACAATTCTAAAATATATGTGCCCTCATCAATTGCAACCACGGGTGCTGGTTCGCCGTCAAACCTATCGTATGCCTTTTTGCAGTAGTCCAACAACTCTTCTTTGCTGTAATCTGTTAGATATTTTGCAAGAATATGAGCAGCACGCTCATAGTATTCCATATCCATCATTACAGAAAAATCTTGTTCTGTAAATATAGGAAAAGACGTAGGTACATATAGTCCGCCGTCATTTGCTATTCCTTTTAATATTGCAGAGCCTGCTGAACGCGCATCGCCCCCACGTGTGCTTTTATAATCCATAGTTGCGGATTACTCCTTTAAATATATTTCCTTAAAAATTCAGGCAACTCCTCCGCACTTGCTGATATAGTCAATGTGAAGTTTGTGTCTGATTTATTGGATATTGACTCTAATCTCTCAAAAAAACCAGCTAGTTCATTGAGGCTTTTGTTTGTCATACGAAGTACGCCGTCAATATATATGTTGCGAATATCGTAATTTGCTTCTATCATTCCTTGTACGAAACCTATTAATCCGTCACTTGACTCAATTTTGCTATCTTTGGTGTTGGTTAATCTGATTTGATACTTAATATCGTGAATATATCTTGTAGTGTCTGCTAGAAAAGCTATGTCGCCTACATGTTTCTCGATACTGGCGTTTGCCCTATCGATTATCATCTTGGTTTTGCCTGTACCCTTTGCTCCGTAAATAATGTTTATCATCACAATCCTCACTTATAATATATTAGAAAAGTTACCTTCTCTTACATACATTGTACCACTTTTTGAAAATTTTTCAAGAGGGTTTAGCAAATTAAATTGTGTCATTTTTGTGAACTACCGATTTATTGAGCTTTTGCGACAAAAAACAACATTTAACACACAATATTATTCTTCAATTTCAGCAAGTTTTGCATTTTGATCGGCCAAAGCCAATGCTTCAACCATTTCAAAGATATTGCCATCCATAAAATCGTTGATACTATAAAGCGTCATTCCGATGCGGTGATCACTAACACGCCCTTGTGGGAAATTGTAAGTTCTTATACGCTCAGATCTGTCGCCAGTGCCAACTTGGGCTTTACGATTAGCTGCATATTCCCTTTCTTTAAGTGTTTTATAGTGTTCATACAGACGGGAAACAAGCACTTTGTATGCTTTATCTTTGTTTTTTATTTGTGAACGCTCGTCTTGACACTCAACAACAATGCCCGTTGGCAAGTGTGTCATACGAACCGCACTATCTGTCTTGTTAACGTGCTGACCACCCGCACCGCCACTGCGGTAGGTGTCAATTTTGATATCTTTATCATTAAGGTCGATATCTACACTTTCAACTTCTGGCAAAACCGCCACTGTTGAAGTTGATGTATGCACCCTTCCTTGTGACTCTGTTTCTGGCACGCGTTGCACCCTATGCACTCCGCTTTCATACTTCATCTTGCTGTATGCGCCTTGCCCAGATATCATAAATGTTGCTTCTTTTACGCCGCCTAGCTCGGTTTCGTTAAGTGACATAACTTCTGTCTTCCACCTTAAACGCTCGGCAAATCGCATATACATCTTCATAAGCCTTGCGCCAAACAATGCGGATTCTTCTCCACCCGCACCACCGCGGATTTCAATTATAACGTTTTTATCATCCATTGGGTCACGTGGCAACAACATTATTTTTAGTTCGCCCTCTATTTTCTCACACTCGTCGCGCAAATCATAGTACTCAACTTCGGCAAGTTCCGACATATCTTTGTCGTCACTCTTCATCATATCTTTGCACTCCAACATTTGGCTCTCTTTTTCGCAATAAGTATCAAATAAATCGACAATTGGTTGCAATAAGCTGTGCTCTTTGGCGTACTTTCTCCACTCGTCTTGCCTTGCTACAACGGCAGCATCAGCAATTAGCTCGTTTAATTCTAAGTAACGCGCCCTCATTCCCTCTAGTTTTTCTTTGATAACCATTTAAAATTCCTTATTTTGTTACAACCAAAACACGCTCAATTGGTGGATTGTTATAATCTTTTATTATTTCTTTTTTACCGCTGAATAGCGCGCTAACCGCCGCCATTTGATTTATGCCAACCTCAAGTATCAATTGACCACCCTCATTTAAATAGCTGTCATATTCATTTGCTATCCTTCTGTAGAAGTCAAGTCCGTCCGTGCCGCCGTCAAGAGCAAGCATAGGCTCATAGTCCTTTACAGACCCGTCTAACTCCAATATATCCGCGGTTGGAATATATGGTGGATTGCTAACTATAACATCATATTTATCTGTAACTGCACCGAACATATCGCTCTCAATAACCCTAACATCTGCGCCGTGTGTTGCCACATTTTCAGTTGCCACTGCTATTGCATCTGGTGATATATCTACTGCTTCAACACTGCAGTTGCCCTCTTTAGCTATTGCAATGCTTACAGCCCCGCTTCCAACACATAACTCAAGCACTTTAGCATCACTTTTGCCTTTAATTGCACTCAATGCGCAACTTACAAGATGCTCGCTATCTGGTCTTGGAATCAACACGCGCTTGTCAACTTTTATCTCATATCCATAAAAACAAGTACTGCCAACTGCATACTGCAATGGAGTTCCCGCAAGATATGCCTTAATTTGCTCTTTGGCGTCGTCTAAATCAGCACTCATAACTCGCTCTTTTGTATCGGCAAGTGCAGATCTGTTTTTTAGACCCATTTTCACCATAAGCACTTCTGCAATTTCTGCACTGTAATCGCGCTTTTTGTCGATTGACATAAGCTCACTCTTCGCCTTCTCAACAGTAACTGCAACATTGAACTTTGTGCAAGCTATTTCGCTATCCTCTTCCATTGTAAGCACAGTTTGAAATGCTTTTATGGATACTTCTATCATACTGTCATCGGGTTCTTTTGTGGTCAACTTCTGCAACATCAAACCAGGTGCCTTGCACATCTTTACAAACCAGTTATCGTATTTTGCAAATAACTTTAATAATTCATAACTGATTCCCGCTACTAGTGGTATGCATGCAAGCCTTATTAAAAATCTGAGCCACAACTCTTGCCATCCAAAAAATGAAAAGAATATTATAGAAAATATCATTACTATAAACATAAATGTGGTGCCACATCTATCATGAACGGTGGTTTGCTTTTGCGCATTTTCTACCGTTAAAGGCAAGCCCTTTTCGTAACAGCTGATAACTTTATGTTCTGCTCCGTGATATCCATATAATCTTTTGATATCCTTTACAAATGAAGTTATCCATATATATCCCACAAAAATAGATATTCTTATAGCACCGCTAGTGAGGTTTTTTATTATAGTAGATAACGTACTATTTAATGACTCAATATTTACTACGCTGTAAATAAGATCAGTAACTAGGTTAGGTAAAAACACAAATAAAAATACCGATAGACACACGCCTAACAATACTCCCACCCACGTTATTACGTCCATAATATCTAGTTTGAAGGTTTTTGCAAGCCATTTTTCAAACTTGCTTGGATCTTCATCTGCGAAATCGCCATACACTTCACTCGCGCGCATAAGAGTACCAGTGCCCGTTATCAAACTAGAAAACAGCGCTATCATACCCCTTACTATTGGCATTCTGTATATATATGGTTTATCTTTTATAGGAGTGCTTCTTGAGCTCTCAACTTGAATTTTTCCGTTTGGGTCACGAACCGCAGTTGCAGTAACACTAGATCCGCGCATCATAACACCTTCAAGCACCGCTTGACCGCCTATA
>JAWXUT010000109.1:0-5782 GCA_044426075.1 Bacillota bacterium | reverse complement strand
GAAAATCCATGCAAATACGAATGTTCTCTTAGACTAAAGCGTTTTAACGTCACATTTTGCAGTTAGATTAAAAAAAGGAGCTATAAAGATTTGTTTTCTTTACAGCCCCATTTTTATTTTTAAATTTCTTTTGATTTGCCAAGATATTTTTCTATCTTTGATGTTGGATCTATTGTCCCGCCACTGCTAGTTCCTGTTGTTAATGTAACACGAACTCTCTTCTCTTTTTTGCAAGATGGGCAACTTAATATCAATGTAAACTTTCCTTTTGTTATACCTTTTTCTGTGGATTCGGAATCCTGCCTCCATTCAACTAGGTCGTCTGTTCCCATCTTATGCTTGCAGTATTTGCATGAAAGCTTTTTCCTCTTGACAATTTGCCATATTGTGACAAAAATAGCTATTGGTATGCCAAAAAATGCTATTAATACTAAAATGTCTGTCATTGTTTTGTTCTCCTTTGTGATATAAGATAGCAATAGTATACAATAAATATTTGTGTATGTCAATGCTATACAAATATTTATTTTACCAAATGGTAAAATTTTTTTCATTTTGTTATCTTGGGTTGCTTTCAAACAGAAAACAAAGGGCCGTATAGATTTGATTTCTCTACAGCCCTTTTTCTTAATTATATATGGATTTTAAAGCATTTTTTGTATTGCGTGGGTGAATAGTTCGCTCGGCACGCCTTCTAACAGCTTATCTCTGCCTTCTGCGAGGTCTTCTCGTTCGTCGCGGGTGGGCTCGGTTGTTAGTTTTGCAATTAGCGTTGTTGATACTGAGCAATCAATGACTGCATCTGCTACATTTTGCGCGTAGCGCTCTTCCACTTTGCCTTCGGCTTTTAGTAGATAAACAACTACTTTCTGCGCAAATGAGGCGGTTAAGTTGGTAGAAATCGGCCTTGTCACCACAAAATCTGCTATATTTACAAGGTTATAGAAATCCATTCCTTCGTTCAGCGCAACTATTTTTTCTTTTTTGCAGAAATCCAGTAGGCTTCTATCTTGACCACAATATACTATATAATTGTAGTCGTCTTTTGCGGGCATTGCTTCCTCTAACGCATAGGCAATTCCGCCAGTGTCGTTGGTCGCGCCCAAAAATAGCACGGTTTTTTTGTTTGGGTCTAGCGCTAGCTTTTCGCCAAGTTCCGCAACGCACGCTTTGTGCTCTTGCATTCCGCTTGGGGCTATTGGCATACCCACAACTTCAACTTTTTCCGCATCAACTCCGCCACTTATAAGTTCATCTTTTGTGGCGCTGTTGTGGATAAGATATGCATCAACTTCACCGCAAATGTATTGTAAATTGAGACTGTATTCTGCGGGAACAACCACCACTTTTGCATCGGGATTTGCCTTTTTTCTGCCTATTAAGGCAAGTTCTAGCATATTTTCCGCCGTTACTATGATGACTTCGGGATTGTATCTTGTTATTGCGTTTGCCATTTTTTGATGAGCATAATTGTTGCTTTTAAACTCCAATTTCCACTCACGAACATCCTCGCTTCGCCTTTCATACAACTTATTTTTAAAGCGCTCCCAGTTAGATCGCACTACGCCATCTTCCGACAACAACCTCTCTTTTGCATATCGCGCAGCAATCCCCCTAAACTCGCTCTTGTCAATTATGATTGCTAGAGTTTCTCCGCCCGCGCTTAGCATCGCTTTTATTGCATTTGCTCCACTTGCTCCCCTCGAATCTGTTAAAATTAACACCGTTTTTTTGTTTTTCATGCTGCACCTCACAAAATTTTATTCTGCTATAGTTATTGGGATTATCATTGGATGCTTGCGTAACTTGTTGTACAAGATTTTGCCCGCTGCCCTTTTGATTACACGACGCAAATCTGCGCCATCTCCCGCGTTCCCTTCCATTTTGTTAACTGCTGTTTCAATTGCATCTTTAATAGTCTCGATATCCGCTTCAGTTATGTTCAAACCACGCGCGATTACCACTGGTGGCGTCAACAATCTGCCACCTTCTGACACGTTTGCAAGCGCTATTACTATGCCGTCTTCTGACAAGTTTTTGCGATCGCGCATCATAAGTTCTGGGTTTTCAATTATGCTTCCGTCAACCATTATAGAACCAAACTTTACTTTGTCCATACGTTTCAATCCGCGTACGCTGACATCAATTGAGCTTCCTAATTCCGGAATCAATATATTTGCCGCATTTACACCCATACTTTCTGCTAATTCTGCGTGTTGTTTCAAGTGCCTATATTCGCCGTGAACGGGAATAAAATACTTGGGTTTCACCAAACTTAGCATCAATTTTAGCTCTTCTTGGCAAGCGTGACCCGATACGTGAATTTCTGCCAAAGATTTATAGATAACTTCAGCGCCATTTTTGTAAAGGTTGTTTATAACATTATATATCATCTTTTCGTTGCCCGGAATTGGGCTTGCAGAAATAACAACGGTATCAGTTGTGCCAATTCTGACCTTTTTGAACTCGTTTCTGCTCATTCTTGTTAGGGCAGATTCGGGCTCGCCTTGTGTTCCAGTAGAAATTATACACATCTTGTCGTAAGGGATGCCATCCATTTTGTCGATATTTACAATTTTATCATCTGGGAACTTCAATTCCTTTAGTTTATGTGCAATTTGAGCTATGTTTTCCATAGATCTTCCACTAAAAGCTATGCGCCTATCGTACTTTAGCGCACAGTTTATTATCTGTTGCACCCTGTGCACGTTGCTCGCAAATGTTGCAACAATCAATCGCCTTGATGTGTTTGCTGCGAAAATTGCATCTAAACTCTTACCAACACTGCGCTCCGACATACTAAAGCCTTCGCGCTCTACATTGGTGGAATCCTGCAACATTAACAACACGCCTTTTTGTCCGATTTCTGCAATGCGTGCAAGATCGGTTTTGCGTCCGTCAATTGGATTGTGGTCGATTTTGTAATCTCCAGTATGAAAAATTACGCCCTTTGGTGTTGTGATTGCTAACGCAAATGCGCCCGCAATGCTGTGATTAACGCGGATAAATTCCACTTTAAAAGCGCCTACGCTGATAACATCTCTCTCGTTTACCACATTTAAGCTAACTTTTTTGATCTTCTGCTCGCGCAACTTGTGCTCTACTAAAGCCACTGCAAGATTGCTTCCGTACACCTTTGTGTCGATCTTTTTGAGAACAAACGGAAGTGCTCCGATATGATCTTCGTGACCGTGGGTAAGTACAATTGCTTTCACCTTATCCGCATTTTCCTCTAAATAGGTGAAGTCTGGCACAACGTAGTCAACACCAGGCATCTCTTCCGAGTTTGGAAACGTTAAGCCCGCATCAATTACTATTATGTCTTTGTCGTATTCCAAGGCGGTCATATTTTTTCCAATTTCCCCTACTCCGCCGAGGAATGTTATTTTCAGTTTTTTTGCCATTTTGCTCCTTTTTTCTTATATTTAATAAAATCTTTCATACAACAAACTAAAGATGTAGGACTATCCCTTGCACCTTTTTTCTTTGCATATTAAGATTAACACTTCGCGTGTTTATAATTCTATATGTTTTTATATTCTACGCACTATTGTTATACTAAGCATAAAGTTAATAATGATAGATTGCATTTATAAATCAACCCTTACTTCTTCACTATTACTTATTCGTTCAACCATATAGCCGATACAATATATTCAGCCTCACGAAAATGCAATTCGCGTGCTTTCTTTATTCCTTATATATTATACACCATAATTGCGGATTTTCAACGAATATTTTGAAACATCTTTATGAAATTTGTTATATATTTCCAAAAAGACACATACTAACCGCAAAAGAGGTGCAAATGAAAGCAATAATTATGGCAGGAGGCAGAGGCACACGCCTTTCACCACTGACAGACAACAAGCCAAAACCGCTAGTAAAAATAATAGATAAGCCAGTTCTGCAGCATATAATCGAACTTTTGGCGCAGCACGGCATAACAGAAATCGGGCTAACGCTTGGCTACAAGGCGGAAGCAATAATGGAAGCTTTTGGCAACGGCAGCGCAATGGGCGTGAACCTAACGTATTTTGTTGAGCGGGAACCATTGGGCACAGCGGGGAGCGTACGCGCGTGCAAGGATTTTATTGACGGCGACGTGCTTGTTATGTCTGGCGACGCCTACACCAACATTGATTTAACAGAAGCTATGCAGTTTCACCACAAAAAGCGCACAATTATGACGTTAATCGCAACCCCCCTAGCCAATCCGCAAGGATTAGGAGTGTTAAAAATAGATCACAACAACGCAATTATTGCCTTTGAAGAAAAGCCTACCCACGCAGTTCAAAGCCTTATTAATTGTGGAATATATATATTATCGCCCGCAGCCCTCGCTATGATTCCCGTTGGCAAATATGATTTTGGGCGCGACCTATTGCCGAGGCTACTAAACAAAGCGCACGCCTATGTAACCTATAAATATTGGTCTGATATAGGAACCTTGCAATCGTACTACTACACAAACTATCTGGTGGCGGGAACCCTACAGCATTAAAAGTCCGCGACTTAAAGCCCCAATATAACGACAAATTACCGCACAAAAAACCCGTAATAAATGGCAGTTTGGGGGCATAGAATGTAGCACTAGGGAACTGTAAATATTGCACCAATTCCCAAAAATGATACTTTGGGTTACTAAAAAGTTGTCAACTTGAGCAAATAAAATGTTGATAACTATGTTGATAACTCAATTTCCGTGTTGATAACTATGCAATTTACACATTTAAAATGTTGATAACTATGTTAAATTGTTAATAACACGGTAGATTTATCGCGCATTTGGGAGGTTTTTGTCGAAATTGTTAGTTGTAATAAAAAAACGTATGTTGATATCTTTTATAGTGGGAATTATTGCAGTTTTGGTAATAACAGCGGGTTCTGCAGCCCTACTTTATGCAAGCACGCCCGAGCCAACAATAGGAAGCATAGTAATTGACGCGGGGCACGGCGGAATAGACAGCGGAGTTACTGGTGTAAACAGCGGCACAACCGAAGCAGAAGTCAATTTAGCCTTAGCCCAACAGCTTCAAACCTCACTTGAAGAAATGGGATTTGAAGTAATAATGACCCGCAGTGATGAAAACGGGTTGTATGGTTCGGCAACAGAAAATCTAAAAATGGCAGACCTCACCGCGCGCAAGGCAATAATCAACGAAGCCCAGCCCGATCTAATAATAAGCATACACTGCAATCAATTCCCCTCGTCAGATAGAAGAGGCGCGCAAACCTTTTTCGATATATCAAGTGAAGCGGGGCAAGCGCTAGCCGAAGCCGTACAAAGCGCCCTAAACGAACTAAATGAGCGTGAAATTGGCAAAACCTACGATGCCCTTAGCGGCGAATACTACATATTGGAGTGCAGCGACTACCCCAGCATAATTGTAGAAAGCGGATTTATGTCCAACGCAGAAGACGACGCACTACTAACCGACCCCACCTATCAAGCCGAACTCGTGACCGCCTTTTGCACAGGAATCCTTGCATATCTAGGAGCATAGAAATGAATGAAATTGCCACTCCGTGCCAGTGAAATTCCTATCGGAATGAAATTTGCAAGCAAATGAAAGTCGCTTGCGCGAATTATGGATAAAATTATATAAATGCTGTTGTCTGCGCCACGATAAAACCATACAATCAACCCTTTACGGGTTCCTCAATTATTCAATATTAATTATTCATTCAACCCAACGGGTTTGTCCCCTGCCGCCCGCATCCGCATTAAAATGCAATGAAATTGCCACTTCGTGCCAGTGAAATTCCTATCGGAATGAAA
>JAWXUT010000108.1:0-5826 GCA_044426075.1 Bacillota bacterium | reverse complement strand
GGCATACCTATGATTTTGTGTGCGTTAGGAAGTATGATAGCAGCGGTTATCACGGGCTTTTTTATGGCACAGATAGCAGCGGGACTTTCTAAAAGATTAAGGGGCAAGGTTTTTAATAAAGTTGAAGATTTTTCTCTTGAAGAAATGGGCAGATTTTCTACATCTAGTTTGATAACAAGAAACACCAATGACATAACACAAATACAACTTTTTGTGGCAATGGGATTGCAAATTGCGGTTAGGTCGCCAATAATGGCAATGGGTGCTATATTTAAAATTTCAGCATCCAATTCTGCGTGGGTGATTACAACGGTTGTTGCGGTTGCAATTATTGTTTCTGCTATTATAACAATGTTTGGGTTTACCAGTCCAAAGTTTAGTAAAATGCAGAAGCTAACTGATAATATCAACCGTGTAGCGCGTGAAAACTTAACGGGACTTCGTGTAGTTAGGGCGTATAATGCGGAGGGTTTTCAACAAGGTAAGTTTGATGAAGCTAACGACGAGCTCACAAAAACGCAATTATTTACAAGCAGAATTATGGGCTTAGCCTCACCAATGATGACCGTTGTTATTAGTATGTTAACACTATCTATATATTGGATTGGTGCCACATTAATTGATAACACAGTGGGACCTTTAGACCGTTTGACACTGTTTAGTGATATGGTTGTATTCAGCTCATATGCAATGCAAGTGTTGATGTCATTTGCAATGCTTTCTATTATTATGATAATATTCCCACGTGCAAACGTAGCTGCAAAAAGGGTTGCTGAAGTTATAGAAACCGAGCCTGTAATTATCGATGGCGATGGGGTTGGTGAAACAGAAACTAAGGGCAAAATTGAGTTTAAAGATGTATGTTTTAAATATCCAGATTCCGCAGATAATGTGCTAGAAGGCATCAGTTTTGTTGCAAACAAGGGCGAAACAGTGGCGATTATAGGTTCTACTGGTAGCGGAAAATCAACTCTTATAAATTTGATTCCAAGGTTCTATGATGCAACTAGCGGACAAATTTTGGTTGATGATATAGATGTTAAACAATATACTCAAAAAGAACTCCGCAACAAGCTAGGCTATGTATCACAGCAGAGTGTGTTGTTCAGTGGCAATGTAACAGAAAACATATCTTATGGTGATTGTGGACGCGAAGTTTCGCAAGAAATAATAGAAAAAAGTGTTGAAATCGCTGAGGGTAAGAGCTTTGTTGAGGGACTTGACGGACAATATGAAGGCAGAGTTGCTCAAGGTGGTTCCAACTTTAGTGGTGGGCAAAAACAACGTTTGTCTATTGCAAGGGCGCTAGCAAGGCAACCCGAAGTTTGTATTTTTGATGACAGCTTTTCTGCTCTTGATTACAAAACAGACCGCATTTTGCGTGGTTCATTGAAGCGTGAATTGCAAGGCACAACCAATATAATTGTTGCCCAACGTATAGGCACAATTAAAGATTCCGACCGCATTATAGTGCTTGATGAAGGCAAAATTGTAGGTATGGGAACACATAATCAGTTGCTAGATAACTGCAAAGTTTATCGCGAAATAGCACTTTCACAACTATCAAAGGAGGAATTGCAACGTGGCTAGACATGATGATAATTATGAATTTGGACAAGCAACCAAACAAAGAAGGGGACCTGGTGGACCTGGTGGACCTGGTGGACCTGGCGGCCCTGGTGGACCTGGCGGCGGAATGGGCGTTGGCGAAAAACCAAAAGATTTAGGCAAAGCTATGGGCAAACTGTTCAAACACAGTGGCAGTTATGTAAAATATATTATAATGGCTTGTGTATTGGCAATAGCGGGCGTGGTGTTACAACTTATTGGCCCAAACAGACTAAGTGAAGTTGCAAACCTTATCACAGAAGGACTATTTACCTCTCTTGATATGACAGCAATTGTATCTCTTTGCACATTAATAGCGTGTTTGTATGCGTTAAGTTTTGTATTCAACTTCTGCCAAACAATAATAATGGCAACAGTTACACAAAAAATCGCACGTTCATTGCGTGATAAACTAAGTCGCAAAATAAACCGTTTGCCATTAAAGTATTTTGATAAAAGAAGTTACGGCGATGTGCTAAGTCGTGTTACAAACGATGTAGATACTATCGGCAACGCTATGAATATGAGCTTTAGCAGTGCGGTAAGTGCAATAACATTGTTTCTAGGTACAATAGTTATGATGTTTGTAACCAACTGGATACTTGCACTTGTTGCAATTGGAAGTAGTATAATAGGTTTTTCACTGGTTGGAGTAATTATTGGAAACTCACAAAAATACTTTATTAGACAACAAAGGGAGCTAGGCACGTTAAACGGACACATTGAAGAAATGTACGCAGGCCACAAGGTTGTTAGGGTGTCAAATGGTGAAGAAAAGGCAAAAGTTATCTTTGCAAAGACAAATAACAAGCTATATCGCAGTGCTTGGAAGTCACAATTTATGTCTGGCTTAATGCAACCATTAATGCAGTTTATAGGAAACTTTGGCTATGTTATGGTGTGCGTTGTAGGTGGCATATTGGCACTTGACGGCACAATAAGTATGGGTGATATTGTAGCGTTTATGATATATGTAAGACTATTCTCTCAACCCCTCGGACAAATCGCTCAAGCATTCACTAATGTACAATCAGCGGGCGCTGCAAGTGAAAGGGTATTTGAATTCTTAGAAGAACCAGAACTTGAAGATGAGGGTCACAAAACTACTGTTTTGGATATCCAAAACGTACATGGTGATGTTGAATTCTGCAATGTTAACTTTGGTTATTTGCCAGAAAAAACCATAATAAATGACTTCAGCGCAAAGGCTTTAGCGGGGCAAAAAGTAGCAATTGTAGGGCCAACTGGTGCGGGTAAAACCACTATGGTAAACCTATTGATGCGCTTCTATGAAGTAAATAGCGGTGATATAAAAATAGACGGAATTTCTATTAAAGATATAACTCGCGAAAATGTGCACGGAGCTTTCTGTATGGTGTTGCAAGACACTTGGCTATTTGAGGGCACTTTGCGTGACAACATAATCTACAGCAAAAAAGGTGCAACTGATGCCGATTTAGAGCGTGCTTGCAAAGCAGTAGGATTGCACCACTTCATAAAAACATTGCCTAAAGGGTATGACACAATAATGAATGAAGCTGCCAGCCTTTCAGCGGGACAAAAGCAGCTTGTAACAATTGCCCGTGCAATGATTGAAGATGCACCACTTTTGATTCTTGATGAGGCTACAAGTTCGGTTGATACGAGAACAGAAGTGCTTATCCAACAAGCTATGGACAAGTTGACTGAGGGCAGAACCTCATTTGTTATCGCCCACCGCTTATCAACAATAAAAAATGCCGACCTCATTTTGGTTATGAAAGACGGCGATATTATTGAAAGTGGCAACCACGACGCGCTTATGACTAAAGGCGGATTCTATAGCGAGTTGTACAACAGCCAATTTGAAACAGTAGAATAAATTTTCAAATCAATATATAATAATAAGGGATTGCAAAACTATATTGCAGTCCCTTAATTTTTGCACATTAACTTGTACGCTTCTTGTACGGTTACTTGTGCGATTTATCTTAAATTTTGTAATATTTTTGGTTGCGACTATTGGGTTTATCCACTATAGTCATAGCAATAATTTGCGCTTGAAGTGCGGGATTTAAGTAGTTTTTTCTAAAAGTTTGCATGTGCGATAGGCCTACTCTCTGCATTAATTCTTTGGCAGACAAGGTTTCATTCCCCAACGCATCTAACACTTTTTTTGTGGCGTCAGAAAAATTGCTTGTATCCGCTACTTCCTTTAATGCTTCTAATATTGCGTCCAGTAAAAATTCCACAAATATACTAGAATTTCCGCAACTATCCGCCATAGCAAGCACCTTGTAATACTCTGCTTGACGCGCTTTTATTATAGATTCAACGGGCAAATACGCAAACATTGGCTGATATTTTGAAAGCAATAGTGTGTGCCACATGCGACCTATGCGCCCATTTCCGTCTTGAAAAGGGTGAATAAATTCGCACTCATAGTGAAAAACGCACGCCTTAATCAACATATTTAGTTCGGAGGTTTTCGCCCAATTTAACAATGTTGCCATTTGATTGGCTACAAATGATGCGGGAGGCGCTAAATGTACTAGTTTATCACCCGCAAAAATACCAACCGAACCCGTTCTAAATATGCCACATTCAGTTACAAGGCCTTTCATCATTATTTTGTGCGCAAACAATAAATCTTTAATTTTGTACGGATTTAGCGTTAAAATCAAATCATATGCTTCATAAGCATTTTTAACTTCTTGTATTTCTGAGGGCAACCCCAACACCTTTTTCCCTTTTATAATTGCAGTAACTTGGTCTAGCGATAAAGAGTTGTTTTCTATTGCCAAAGAGGAGTGCACCGTTCGTATACGATTGTTCTTCCTTAAACTAGGATTAACAAGTTCTGCTTGCGAAAAATTTATTTCCCCAATATATTGGCTTATTGCAGCTACTAGATTGACAATTTTTTCTGTAATTGTAATGGGTGGTTGATAATTTTCCATAAATGCTCCTTTTTGTTATTATAAACCACTTGCGCGAAAAATGCAACTACTTGTACGCTTCTTGTACGGTTACTTGTGCGGTTTTGGCTCCGCGCGGTTATAAATTAGTATTATTTTAAATTAAAAGTATTTTAGTATTGACTTTATTAGTATTTTTATATATAATATCAATGTATACTTATTGCACTTAGTGTACAAGGAGTTAAATATGAAAAATATTTATAAAATTACGCTTGTTTTAATCATAATTTCGGCACTGATGTTGTCTGTTGTAGGTTGTGGAATAACTACTGATAGCAGCGATAACATTGCTTCTAATGTGGTTGAAACAGAAGAAAATTTAATAACTTCTGATTCATCTTCAGAAACGGTTGCGGATGCAAATTCAACAAATTCCGGAGCTTTAAATGCCAGTGGTGATCAGTTCTATGTTACTTTTATCACAAACAGTGGCTCTGCGGTTGATCAAGTTTTAACAGACGTTATTACTAGCGCGCCAAGCACCACTCGTGAGGGTTACGAGTTTACTGGTTGGCACACGCTAGAAGATTTAAGTGACAGTGCAATAACATATCCTTACTATATAAGTGCAAACACAGTGCTATATGCAAGCTGGGTTAGTGTAGGTGTGATTGCTGTTTCTACTGTTGAAGATTTGATTGCAATTGGCACAGATACAGCTAGTATGCAAGCAAGTTACTATTTGACAAACGATATTGATTTAGCGGGAATTGATTGGATTCCTTTGGGGCTTAATTATGAAGAAGTTTATGATGACGACGGAGTGATAGAATCAATTTCTTTATCTGGTGAAGATGCGCCTCAAGCTTTTTATGGCACGCTAGACGGCAAAGGTTATTCTATTTATAATATGACAATAACACCTTTTATTGAAGAAGAAATGGCAAGCTATTTGCCATATGGTCTATTTGCTAGATTCGCTTCTAATTCAAGCAGTGTTGCAACAGTTACAAATTTAAGTATCATAAATTATTCTATTACGCTAGAAGGCGGATTATCTAAATTCTATTTAGGTGGATTAGTTGGGTTAGTGGATGATGCAATTATCACAAACTGCACAGCAAATGGCACAATTAGCAACCCACAATCGGTTGTTGAGCCAGGTTGGGAAGATATTTTTGGTATGGGCATTACAGAAAGTGAGCGTGTATATGCGGGTGGCCTTGTTGGCGTACTAACATATGGCACAATAACGGGATGTAATTCTGCGGGTACATTGTCTTCATATTCAACGGGAGATTCAGTTTACTTTGGGGAC
>JAWXUT010000107.1:0-5911 GCA_044426075.1 Bacillota bacterium | reverse complement strand
GGCAATAGAAGAAGTAGAGTGCGTCCCTTCGCATATTTATTGTATCGCAAAATATATCCGCGTAAAGGGTTACAACAAAAACAAGTTTTTGCAGTTTTGTATTGTATTTTTTTTGAAAGCTCAGAAAATAGCAATAGAATTTTTCATTTTTAAATATGTCCTCTAAATGGGGTACACTTCATATTGTGTCCACATTTAGGGGACGCATATTCAAAATACATTTTGTGTGTGTCCATTTTTGTGGATATAGTGCATAGCAACTTCTTAAATTTCTATAATGCGAGCCTTTTTGCTTTTTGCATATTTATACGCCTTATATGCCCCGCTATTGCTGTTTTTATTTGTTATATTAAACACCACATAATCACTTTGATTTATCATTTCGCAATTTCTATAATATATTCTCGTGTACCAATAATCAAAAAAATCTAAGTGTTCAACTCCGTCATAATCACAGAGATTAACCCATTTTGGCGGTTTGTCATTTATGTGAGTTGACATACAAAACTTCCGTTGCAAATAAGGATATTTATCCTTTTGCTTTGTAACTTCTCTAAGGCAATAATCAGAAAAGTCGCAATAGCCATCGAACCAAAATATCGTTACATTTTTGTTTTCAATTAAATCTGTAACAATTTCATTAATCTTATTGGCTAAATCTTGTGTATCTTCTACATCTCTATGTCCAAAAAAACTACATATTTTATCTTCTTGCATAATCTCATATCTCCTAGCACACATTATACTCTCAATAATTGAGATAGTAAAGCATTTCATCTCAATATTTGAGATAATTATCTATAAGGAAGGTGTGCGATATGTTTTCACAAAATTTAAAAAATATTAGAATCTCTTTAGGATTCACACAAAAAGATTTAGCAGATAAACTTAGTGTTTCATTTAAAACAATTAGCCATTGGGAAAGTTCTTATACTGAACCAAGAATTGATATGATAAAGAAGATTAAGCTTGTTCTTGATGTAAGTTATGAAGAACTTTTAGACGACTAGTGTTTGTATCGGAACAATTAGTAATAAGGCTTCTTGTAACTTAAATTTAATTAAAAATAATAATTAGGGTTGGTTGTATGGGCAAGTGGAAACGCATATTTCAGCGCAGATGAATATTATAATTGTAGGGTGGTAGTCCTCTGACGCCCGCATCCATATAAAAATAACAATTAGGATTGATTATAGTCTGCCGACGGCATAAGGTCCGGGCGGCAGGGGACTGCCGCACCCTACAATCTATATGCATTGCGTTTTGCCATTTGTTCCACGATTGAACAAACTATAAATTAAAAATCCACAATTATTCATTATTCAATATTAATTATTCATTCAACCCAACGGGTTAGTCCTCTGACGCCCGCATCCATATAAAAATAACAATTAGGATTGATTATAGTCTGCCGACGGCATAAGGTCCGGGCGGCAGGGGACTGCCGCACCCTACAATTCTATATATTTTTGCCATAAATCATTACATTTACGATATGAAAAAGGACTGCATTTTTTTGCAGCCCCTTTAAATTTATATATACAATTAGTATAATTTTTACTTTTGGGCGCGGATTTCTACACGCCTTATTTTTCCGCTGATTGTTTTTGGAAGGGCGGTTACAAATTCTACTACGCGAGGATATTTGTAAGGGGCGGTGTGCACTTTTACGTAAGTTTGGATTTCCTTAACTAGTTCTTTGGTACCCTCAAACCCGCTTGCTAGCACAATGCTTGCTTTTACAAGTTGTCCGCGTTCGCCAGTTTCATCGGGCACGCCAGTTACTGCGCATTCCATAACACAAGCCATTTCCATTAGTACAGATTCAATTTCAAAAGGTCCGATTCTGTAGCCACTTGACTTGATTAAATCATCAGTTCTGCCAACATACCATAGGTAGCCGTCTTCGTCACGCCAAGCCATATCGCCAGTGTGATAAACATCATCGTGCCACGCTTCTGTGGTTTTTTCTGGATTTAAATAGTATCCGTCAAACAAACCGATAGGTGCGCCGTTTGCTGTTGATATGCAGATTTCGCCAACTTCACCGTCGGTTGCAATTGTGCCGTCAGCGGTCATTAGTACAACATCGTATTCTGGTGAGGGTTTGCCTAGTGAGCCAACACGAGGATTGGTTCCAACCAAGTTTGCGCAAGTTAGAGTGGTTTCGGTTTGCCCGAATCCTTCCATAAGTTTTATGCCAGTTGCAGCGAAGAACTGTTGGAAAACTTCTGGATTTAGCGCTTCGCCCGCTGTTGTTGCATATTTTAGTGAAGATAAATCGTATTTTGACAAATCTTCTTTTATAAAGAAACGGAATATTGTTGGTGGTGCGCAGAAAGTTGTAATGTTGTATTTTTTGAACATTGGCAACAAGTCTTGTGGGTGGA
Organism: Bacillota bacterium; assembly: GCA_044426075.1. Taxonomy (GTDB): domain Bacteria; phylum Bacillota; class Clostridia; order Christensenellales; family DTU072; genus JAWXUT01. The sequence continues at coordinate 3,521 of JAWXUT010000107.1, read as the reverse complement.
AACGCTCAAAGTCGCAAGTAAATACTGCAGCTTCTAATAGCCATTGACCATATAGTTTGCCCCAAACAGCTTTGCCCCAGCCGGTATCTGATACTGCAAAATGCAAGCCGTCTTCTTGTACGTTGTGCCACCATTTTGCGGTTATTATGTGCCCTAGAGGATAACTAAAGTTGTGTTCTGCTATTTTAGGATAGCCCGCCGTGCCAGATGTAAAGTACATTAGCATTGGGTCGGTTGAGATAGTTTGCACTCTTTCTAGTGTGTCTGATGCAAGCTCTATGCCCTCATCAAAATTACTCCAACCCTCAATTTTGCCGTTTACAATTGACTTCATTGTTACTGTTGGGCAGCTAGGAAGCGCTTCTTCTACCATTCCACTTACTTCGCCGAACGCTGTGCATACAACTGCATTTACTTTTGCGGTGTTAAATCTATATACTAAATCTTTTACAACAAGCTGATCAGTTGCGGGTATTGCAACGGCTCCCAATTTGTGTAGCGCTACCATTGCAAACCAAAATTGATAATGGCGCCTTAACACTAGTAATACTCTATCGCCTTTTTTGATGCCCATTTCACGAAAATAGTTGGCGGTTTTGTTGCTGTATTTTGCCATATCTGCAAATGTGAAGCTGCGGTCTGCTCCTTTACTATCTACCCACTTCATTGCGAGTTTATTTGGTTTCTTTGCTGCAATTACATCCACACAATCATATCCAAAGTTGAATGTTTCATAATTTTTAAAGGATATTGCTTCTAATAAACCGTGTTCATCTAACTTTTCTGTTACATAGTTTGCGTAAACTCTGCTGTCAGTTTTGTCGGATATAGCCACATCTTCTTCAACAACTGCGGTTGGCGCGATTTCGTGTGATTCGGCTTGCCCTTTTATAACAACTGATAAAAATTTGCAATCTTTGCCACCAAGCGCAACCATTCCGTGCTTTTTGTGTCCGTCATACATAACGCTGTCGCCTGCGTTCAATACTGATATATGATTGTCAATTTGTACCTTTAATTGTCCTTCAATTACATAGTCGAACTCTTGTCCGCCGTGTTCGGATAGGGGAACTTCACCAAAAGCCAAACTGTCACTGTACTTTGCCGTTACTAAAAAGGGTTCTGCCAATCTATCCTTTAATAAATATGCCAAGTGTGTGTAGTCGAAGCCTTCTCTGCGGTTGATTTCCATACCAACTCCGCCCCTAGTTAAGGTAAAACTCTCTAGCTTTGGATTGTCGCCCGATACGATTGTTGACAAATCCACGCCCAATTTAATAGCACACTTGTATAAAAATGTAAAGTTTGGGTCTGTTACGCCTTCTTCTGCATCAATATACTCTTGTAAACTCACTCCTGTAGCTTCTGCCATTTCTTCGCAACTAACTTTAAGCTCTTTGCGCAGTCCTTTCAGCCTCTCTGCTGTGTTTAATGTTGTATTTGTCATTATTGCCTCCATTTAAGCATTTTTTCTGAATAAAAAACCCCACTGCGTTTGCGGTGGGGTTAAATAATTCGATAATTTTGAATTTCTATTTAGCACACCGCAAACATACATTATTGCCAATTATTGCAATAATGCTAATTATAATGATGCTAATTATTGAAAAACTTGCTGTCATCTTGCGTGCTCCTTAGATTCGTTAAATTAATGATAGCACATTGCAAAAAACAATGTCAAGCATCTAAACCACTTTTGTAAGTTTAATTTCTATCAAATAATTTTATTTACACAAAAAGACCACATCACATCATATAAAATATTGATATAATGTTGGTCTAATTAATGGTCTGGATGAGAAGATTTGAACTTCCGGCCTCATGAACCCCATTCATGCGCGCTACCAAGCTGCGCTACATCCAGTTAAACTAGATGTAATCTAGTTGATTGCGAAACTAAGCTAGTTCTTTTTCTAGAATAGAAAGTTGTTTGCTTAAACGACCAACCTTGCGGCTAGCTGTGTTAGCTTTGTAAAGACCATCGCTTTGAGCTCTATCGATGATAGAAATTGTTTCTTTCAACAAGTCTTTAGCTGCTGCAACATTTTTTTCTGCAATAGCTGCTTCGTACTTTTTGATAGCACCTTTAACTCTGGTACGTTTGCTGTTGTTAACTTCGTTCTCTTCTTTAGTGATAAGAACTCTCTTTTTTTGTGACTTAATGTTAGCCATATCTGTCTCCTTTAGGATAATAAACTTATTAATTGCCTAAATATTCTACCACATAATATTGATATTTGCAAATGATTTAGTATACAAATTTGCGATTTACCAACAATTATATTATGGCAAGAGATTTTGATAATATTTTAATGGAAAATGCGCGATTTACCGCATTAAATGGTTACAAACGCAGCGAAAAAAAGTTAAGCGCTAACCTCACAATGGTTGAAGACATCGGAAATGAAGACAATGTGTATAGCATAATGTTATCAAAAGGATTGTTTTTAAATAGTTCATTGCAAGCTGAGGTGGAGCAATCTGTAAAAAACTGCATAAAGAATCTACTAAAAAGAAACCGCATAAAAAAGCGCGACCTAGTGTTGGTAGTTGGGGTTGGAAACGACGGAATGACGGCAGATGCCCTTGGTCCCGAAACGCTAGAGAACCTAGAAATAACCGAGCACTTATATATGAATAAGGTAAACCTAGAAGGTCGTGGCAGAATAGCGTGCATAAAAAGCAGTGTAAGTGGCGTAACTGGCATACAATCTTACGACATAATAAAAGGAGTGGTAAATGAAATAAAGCCAGCCCTCATTATAGTAGTGGACACATTGAGCAGCAAAAGGGTGGAGCGCCTTGCAAGAGTAATACAAATAAGCGACAAAGGCATTGTTCCTGGAAGCGGGGTTGGCAACGCTAAAAAAAGTCTTGATCAATCAACATTAGGTGTTCCCGTAATAGCAATCGGAGTTCCTCTTGTTATCTACGCAAAAAACATCGTATCAGAATATCTCGCAAGCACCGAACTACCCACAATCGAACTCAATAAAGATAACAAGCTAGCCACCATGGTTGTAACCGTAAAAGACATTGATATAGCAGTTGAAGACTTCGGCAGTGCCATAGGATTGGGCATTAGCCAAGCAATCCACAGGTAAAAAGGCATATATCACGCATCTAACTTCACAAACCCACCCACACCCAATACTCATTTACGCCTAGTAATATTCGTATCGGTTGTGGGTGGGTTTGCTTGTTATATACGCAATCTATGCCTTTTTACACGGCTTCTATTTAAGCAAAGTTAATAGAATCGCGAATATATCACGCACATTACTGCACAAATGCCCACTAGTCCAAAGAATCGAGTATGTCTGTATACACTCATCTTTGTACAAGCGGGCATTTGTTTGTACTGCACGCAAACTCCGCGTTTTTACCTAAAAAGGCATATATCACGCACACAACATCACGAGCGCCCAATTTTAAAAATTCAGGTATTACTTATACATTAGGATTTTTAAAATTGGGCGTTCGCTTCGTTGTGCACGCAATAATATGTGAAGCAGAGAGAA
>JAWXUT010000106.1:0-5944 GCA_044426075.1 Bacillota bacterium | reverse complement strand
GGGGTGGCAAACCTACACCAGCAGTTGGATTTGGTATGGGCATTGAGAGGCTAATTATGGTTGCAGAGGCAACTGGCGTAAGTTTAAGTGCACCCGCAATCCCTACAATTTATATTGCACCACTAGGCAGTAGTCAGTACATAAAGGCTTATGCTTTAGTGCAAGAACTTAGGGCAAAAGGCATATCAGCAGATATGGATTTTATGGATAAGAGCCTAAAAGCGCAGATGAAGTATGCGGATAAAATCGGCTACAAATATGTAGTAGTATTGGGTGAATCAGAAGTGGAAAGTGGCATGGTAATGCTAAAAGATATGAAAGTGGGCAGAACAACAGAGGTAGCTATTTCAGAGCTATATAAAATATTAGGAGAGTAGTATGGCGGAGTTTTTAACAGGATTAAAAAGAACCAATATGTGCGGTGAGTTGCGAGCAACTGACATCGGCAAAACAGTAACAGTGATGGGATTTGTAGCAAAGTATCGCAATCTAGGAATGTTGCAGTTTGTGGATTTAAGAGATAGAACGGGATTATTGCAAATCAGTTTTGTTGCAGATACACACAAAGATGTATATGATAAATCAACAGCAATCCGTAACGAGTTTGTAATTGCAGTTGTTGGCACAGTAGCAGCACGTGGTGAAAAGAACATAAATGCAAAAATGCCAACTGGTGAAGTTGAGATTATTGCAACAGAATTACGTATTTTGTCAGAGGCAGAAACCCCTCCATTCAACATATCAGATGACAGCGGTGTTAGGGAGCAATTGCGTCTAAAATATAGATATTTAGATTTAAGGCGTCCTGCATTGCAAAACATATTGATGATGCGTGATAAAGTTGTGCAATCAACAATGGCATATATGTATGCAAATGGATTCTTAAATATTGAAACACCATTTTTGGGCAAATCAACACCAGAGGGAGCTCGTGACTATTTAGTACCAGCGCGTTTACATCACGGCAGTTTTTATGCTTTGCCACAGTCACCACAGTTGTACAAGCAATTGTTGATGATTTCTGGTATGGATAGATATTATCAAATAGCAAAGTGCTTCCGCGATGAAGACTTGCGTGCTAATCGCCAACCAGAATTTACGCAAATTGATATGGAAATGAGCTATGTAGATGACATCACAGATGTTATGGATATGGCAGAAGGTCTAATTAGAACGGTATTTAAGGAAGCAATCGATTTAGAGTTGCCCGCAACATTCCGCCGTATGGAATATGCGGAGGCAATGGAGCGTTTCGGCAGTGATAAGCCAGATACTAGATTCGGTTTAGAGCTTCAAAACATCAGCGATTTAGTAGCAGAAAGCGGATTTTCAGTATTTGCTAACGCCACAAAAATTGGCAGTGTGCGCGGAATAAACGCAAAAGGTATGTCAAAATGCACAAGAAAAGAAATTGATGCGTTGCAAGAAGTTGTAAAAGAATATGGTGCAAAAGGTATGGCATACATATCCATTAAGCCAGAAGGCATCACTTCACCAATAGCAAAATTCTTTACAGAAGAGGAATTTAAGGCAATTATAACCGCTATGGGCGGAGAAGTTGGCGATTTATTGTTGTTCGTTGCAGATAAAGACAAAACTGTTTTTGCCTCCCTTGGCGCGCTTCGACTAGCAATAGCTAAAAAATACGAGTTGTTTGATAAATCACAGTATGATGTTTTGTGGGTAACCCACTTCCCATTATATGAATATGATGATGAAAACGAGCGTTTAGTTGCAATGCACCACCCATTCACAAGCCCAGTAATTGAGGATATGCAATATTTAGATACAGAGCCACTAAAAGTGCGTTCTAAGGCATACGATTTAGTTATTAATGGTGAAGAAGCAGGCGGTGGTTCAATAAGAATACACAGCAGAGATATTCAAGAAAAGATGTTTGAACGTATCGGTTTAACTGAAACAGATATCAACGAGAGATTTGGTTTCTTTGTAGACGCGTTTAGATATGGCGTGCCACCACACGGCGGTTTGGCGTTTGGTCTTGATAGATTGGTTATGCTTTTAACGGGCACCGATAATATTAAAGATGTAATCGCATTCCCTAAAAATCAAAATGCAGGTTGCGTAATGTCAGATGCTCCAAGTGTAGTTGAAGATAAACAAATGGATGATTTAGGCATCAAAATTAGCGAATAATTATGGTAGAAGTTGGCAAAATTGATAAGATAAAGGGCAGTTGGGCAACGGTTAGATTCGATAGAAAGCTAGCTTGCGAAAACTGCAATATGTGTTTCAAACCCAAAGAGGAAAACTATGTAGAACTCCGCGTAAAAAACACAGTCAATGCAAAAGTTGGCGACAATGTAAAAGTCAGTATGGGTGACAAAGCCGTTATTACTGCAAGCGCAATAGTATATGCAGTTCCGCTTGTAATTGTAGCAATAGCAGTTGTAATATCATCGCTATTAAGCACTGAGTTTGTAGCATTTGTGTCAGCAATTGTGGCACTTATTCTATCATTTGTCGTAGTACATATAATTGATAAAAAATTAAAAACGAACAAGGCATATTTTCCACAAATGGTGGCAATAGTGCTAGAAGACAAACAAAATTTGTCTGAACAAATAACTACAGAATCTGAAATTGAGGAGATAGAAAATGAGCAAGATTATAACAGTAGACAGTAGCAATTATGATTCATTCATAGCAAAAGGCACAGTCATGATAGACTTTAGCGCAACTTGGTGCGGGCCTTGCAGAATGTTGCACCCAATTTTGGAAGAGGTTGCAGTTGACATGGAAGAAAAAGTGCAAATCGGAAAAATTGATGTTGATATTAGTGGCGACTTGGCACAAAAGTATGCTATAATGTCAGTGCCTACAATGGTTATCTTAAAAGATGGCGTTAAAAAAGCACAATTTAGTGGAGTTAGGGCAAAAGAAGCAATAATTGAAGAAATCAATAAATACTTATAATTAAGGAGAGCACGCAAATGATAGATTTACAAAAGATCAAAAGTATTGATCCAGAAGTATATGGGGCAATGAAGTTAGAGCTTGACAGACAAGAGCAAAACATTGAGCTTATCGCAAGTGAAAACTTTGTATCAGAAGCTGTTATGATAGCAGCAGGTTCACATTTAACAAACAAGTATGCAGAAGGTTATCCAGGCAAACGTTATTATGGCGGATGCGTGCACGTTGACGTGGCAGAAACACTTGCAATTGAGCGTGCAAAAGAGCTATTTGGTGCACCTTATGCAAACGTACAACCACATAGCGGAAGCAGTGCAAACATACAAGTTTACTTTGCGCTTTTACAACCAGGTGACACAGTTCTAGGTATGAACTTGAATCACGGTGGACATTTAACACACGGAAGTCGCGTTAATTTAAGCGGAAAATACTTTAATTTCTGTGCATATGGCGTAGATGAAACGGGTTACATCAATTACGAAGAGCTAGAAAAGATTGCAACAGAATGCAAGCCAAAACTAATTGTTGCGGGTGCATCTGCTTATCCTAGAGCAATTGATTTTGCAAAGTTCCGCGCAATTGCAGATAAAGTTGGAGCAATTTTGATGGTAGATATGGCCCACATTGCGGGTCTTGTTGCAGCGGGATTGCATATGAGCCCTGTTGGATACGCTGATGTTATCACAACAACAACTCACAAAACACTAAGAGGACCACGTGGCGGACTTATTCTTGCAACAGAAGAATATGGCAAACTTATTGACAAAGCAGTTTTCCCAGGCACACAAGGTGGACCACTTATGCACATAATTGCAGCAAAAGCAGTTGCATTAAAAGAAGCATTGTCACCAGAATTCAAAGATTATCAAGCACAAGTTGCAAAAAATGCAGTGGCACTTGCTGATACTTTGATGGCAGAAGGCATTAAATTGTTCAGCAATGGTACAGATAACCACTTGATGCTTGCTGACCTAAGGGGCACAGGTGTTACTGGAAAAGAACTTGAGCATATGCTAGATGAAGTTAACATTACAACAAATAAAAATAGCATTCCATTTGATGAATCAACCAGTCCAATGAATCCAAACGGTATTCGTATCGGCACACCAAGTGTAACAACAAGAGGTATGTGCGAAAAAGAAATGGTTGTTATCGGCAAATCAATTGCTAAAATAATCAAATATAAGGAAGCAGCTTATGAAGAAGTTAAAGCAGATATTGCAAAACTAACATCAGCATTCCCACTATACAAAGAGGTTTTTAAGTTATAGAATGAGAGTTTATCTTGACAATTCGGCAACCACGAATTTAGACAAAGAAGTATTACAAAAGATGTTGCCATACTTTACAGATATTGCGGGCAATGCTTCATCACTACACGGATATGGTAGAGAAGCATTGAAAGCAGTTGACTCAGCAAGAGAAACAATTGCTGAAATTTTGGGTGCAAAACCACACGAAATATACTTCACTTCTGGTGGTACAGAAAGCGATAACTGGGCACTAAAAGGCGCAGTTCAAGCATCTAAAAACAAGAAAAAGCACATTATCACATCAGTAATTGAGCACCCAGCTATACTAGAAACTTGCCATGAATTGGCAATGAACGGTGTTGCTGTTACGTATGTTGGTGTAAATAAAGATGGACAAGTTGATGTTGAAGAAATTAAAAATGCTGTAACAGATGACACAATCCTAGTTTCAATTATGATGGCAAACAATGAAATGGGTGCAGTGCAACCCATAGCAGAAATAGGCAAGTTTTGCGCAGAAGAGGGCATATATTTCCATACAGATGCAGTGCAAGCAATCGATAGTCAAAAAATTGATGTAAACGCAATGCACATAGATATGCTATCATTATCCGCGCATAAATTCCACGGCCCCAAAGGCATTGGCGTGTTATATGTACGCAGTGGCGTAAGAATAGCAAGGCAAATGGCGGGTGGTCATCAAGAGCGCGCGCAACGTGCTGGCACAACAAACACACCACTTATTGTTGGTGTTGCAGAAGCTATGAAGATATCTGCACAAAATAGGGAAGAATATTGCACCAAAGTGGGGCAACTCAGCACTTATTTAATGGATAGGATACTAGCCGAAGTGCCACACAGCACACTAAACGGTGGCACAGCAAACAGATTGCCAAACAACGTAAACATTAGTTTTGAATATGTTGAGGGCGAATCAATTTTGATGTTGCTTGATATGGATGGCATTGCAGTTAGCAGTGGCTCCGCTTGCAGTTCGGGTTCACTTGAGCCTTCACACGTAATGCTAGCAATGGGCGTTAAGGAAGAACTTGCACACAGCTCAATAAGGTTCAGCTTGGGTAGAGAAACTACAAAAGAAGAACTGGATTACACAGTAGAAAAATTAAAAGAAACCATAGCACGCTTGCGCGCTATGTCACCACTATACAATGGTTAAAGGAAGTATACAATGTATAACGATAAAGTATTAGAAGAATTTAAGAATCCTAAAAACGTAGGCGAAATTGAAGATGCAAACGGCGTTGGCACAGTAGGCAACGCAAGTTGTGGCGATATAATGAAAGTTTTCATCAAGGTTGAAAATGATGTTATTGTTGATGCAAGTTTTAAAACATTTGGTTGTGCTGCAGCAATTGCTTCATCATCAAAAGCAACTGAGATGATAAAAGGCAAAACGATTGAAGAGGCACTAGCAATTAAAAATGCAGATGTAGTAGAAGCATTAGAAGGGCTTCCACCACAAAAAATTCACTGTTCAGTGTTAGCTGAAGAAGCAATTCATGAAGCAGTTGCAGATTACAGAAGCAAAAATTAATCTAGTTTAAATAGTTATTAAACAGCGAGCCTATGTGCTTGCTGTTTTTTTAAATTAAAAGCCCAGTGCAAAACACTGGGCTTAATGAAAAAAATTATGTTTGTTTAGTTCTTTATAAAGGACTTATAACCTGTGCCATACTGCACGCAACGCGACACTCTCGAGAGGGTGGCACTTGAAATCTCTGTCTCTTCAATAA
>JAWXUT010000105.1:0-5969 GCA_044426075.1 Bacillota bacterium | reverse complement strand
ACATTTACAATATTTTTGTTTGCAAACTCAAGAACAAACTGCAGAAAAGCCCACAAAAAGTGGACTTTAGTTATACTTTTTTATCGCCTTTACACTGTGGAATTTACTTTTTCATTTGACCAATATTTTATTTTAGCGATATGTTGCGGCTAATTATTAATCATTGCCAAAAATTGTGATTCATCAATAACTTCAATATTCAACTTTTCTGCCTTTGCAAGTTTGCTTCCCGCATCGCTTCCCGCTACAACTAAATTGACTTTTTTGCTTATGCTATCAGCCATTTTTCCGCCCATATTTGTAATGATTTGACTTGCGGCGCCCCTTTTATAAGACTCCAACACGCCCGTCAACACAACAATTTTACCACTAAACACGCCTTCTGTGGACTGCACTTCTGCAACAATTGTCACACCATTTGTAAGCAATTTGTCTATTACTGCGGTTTTTGTTTCATCTGCAAAATAATTTACGACATTTTCCGCCATTATTGCGCCAAAATCGTCAATTGCAACCACATCTTCAACCGTCGCATTTTTCAACGCCTCCAATGTGCCGAATTTATCCGCCAATTCTTTTGCGCCTTTTTTGCCTATAGTTGGAATGCCTAGCGAAAATACAAATCGTGACAACTCCACATTTTTACTTGCATTTATGCTGTCAATTAAATTTTGAGCCTTTTTCTCTTTGAATCCTTCTAGCGTTAAAAGCTCAGAAGTTTCAAGTGTGTACAACTTATCAAAAGAATTAATGTGCAACTCGTTGTATAGTTGCTCGGCTGTTTTTTCGCTGAACCCTTCTATGTTCATACAAGGTTTACTTGCAAAGTGGTCAAGGCTACTTACTATCTGCGGACAACAATTAATTTCATTGGTGCAGTAGTAAAAAACATTGTCTAGCCTTACTGGCGCGCCACAAGCGGGGCACACCTCTGGGGCAAGTATTTCACGGCTGTTTTCTGTGTGCTGATACACGCCCATAATCTCTGGAATAACGTCGTTACTGCGTCTTACTAACACGCGACTACCTATCTTTAAATCCTTCTTTTGGATATCCATAATATTATTTAAGGTAGCCCGTTGCACGGTTACTCCCGCAAGATCAATTGGTTCTAAAATAGCAAGCGGATTGAGTTTACCCGTTCTGCTAACTTGCCAAATTGCGTCGTTAATTGTAGTGGTTGCCTCAAGTGCTTGAAACTTAAATGCCAGTGCCCACTTGGGGAATTTCTCGGTGAAACCTATTTCATCACGCGCGCTAATATCATCAACTTTAAACACTGCGCCGTCAATTAAATAGTCAAGTTTCTGCCTATTATCTTCTATTGCTTGCAATGCGTTTTGCGCTTCTTGCGCGTTGCCTACTTTATAAAAAACGTCATCAACTAAAAAGCCTTGCTCTTGCAAAAAGCTGTGGACTTCGCTTTGGGTTGCCCAGTTATGGTCATCGCAATAACCTATGTTGTAGGCAAAAAAATCAAGTTTTCTCTGTGCGGTTATCTTGGGATTCAAGTTCCTTATCGCACCCGCAACGGCGTTTCTTGGGTTTTTAAGTGGTGTTTCTGCTGTTAAATTATAGCTGTTAAATGCGGAATATTTCATTATTCCTTCGCCTTGAATTTCTATTGTTCCTTTATAATCAATTTGCAAAGGTATGGTGCGGATAGTTGAAATTTGTGCGGTTACATCTTCGCCCTCAACCCCGTCGCCTCTGGTTGCGCCACGCACCAAAATGCCATTTTCATATGTCAATGATAGCGTGAGCCCGTCAAACTTGTGCTCCAACGTGAGCATTGGCGTGTGCCCTAAAGCCTTGGTAAGTTTGTCGAAAAATGACTGCACTTCTGCAACAGACTTTGCCTTGTCTAGTGAATATAGCTTTAGCTTATGTTTATAACTCTCAAATGATTTAAGCGTTGCGCCACCCACCCTTTTTGTGGGTGAATTTGCAAGAACTACCCCAGTAATCCGCTCCAATTCAACCAACTCATCATACAAGCGGTCATATTCTGTATCGGCAACTGTTGGGTTGTCTAGCACGTAATATTCATGTGCATATAAATTTAATTGTGCAACAAGTTGGTGCAATTTATCCATTTAAACCTCGCGATTTTAATCAGCTTTTTTTAGTGGTGCAAGCGCTAGCTTGAATTTTTTGATGCCAAACTTTTCAAATGAAACGGTGGCAGCGGCATCACTTCCAACACCACTTATTATGATTATTTTGCCCGTTCCGTATACAGGGTGTTTTACATATTCGCCCGCACTAAATATACTTGTATCTGTATTTACAACTTTTTGCTTTTGTTGTGGGGCGGGAACGTCTGGAAAACTTGGTGCTGAAGGATATTTTTTGTTTGGACGCGCAAATTTACCCCTACTTTCGGTGTATTGTTTGCGTTGCTCGTATGCGTCATATCCACTAAGAATCTTTTTGCCACCGCTCTCTTCAATAAACCTTGATGGCTCATTATATTGATGTTTGTTAAAGCGGAACCTATCTTTTACGTTTGTAATGTATAAGCGTTGTTCTGCCCTAGTGATTGCAACGTACATAACACGACGCTCTTCTTCTATGCCCTCTTCAATTTTCACTTGGATTGATGGGAACACATCTTCTTCGCAACCAACAATAAACACAACCTTAAATTCTAAACCTTTTACAGAGTGCATTGTGGCAAGTGTTATGGCTTGTCCGTCAACAGTACCCTCTAAATTTGCATCTGGTACAAGCAAGATTGATTGCAAGTACTCGTCTAGCGTTACTTCTGGATTTTTATCAACGAACTCTTTTGTATGCCTTTGAAACTCTTGTATATTTTCCCAACGAACAACATCTTCCTCTTTTGCAGTGGAACAATATGCATCTTCAAATCCCGCTCTTTTTATAACGTAATCACAGAACTCATTTAATGGCGCACCACGCATATTGTATATATCAAATATTACAGATTTAAACTCCGCAATCTTTTTAACGGTGCCCGCGTTTACTAAATTAGAACGCTCAATACCCATTATAATATCCATTAAATCGGTGTGCCTATTTTTTGCCTCATCTACTAACTTTGCAATAGTTGTGTCGCCAATGCCTCGCCTTGGGAAGTTGATTATACGCTCAACTGCTGCGCCGTCGCGCATATTATTTATAACACGCATATATGCTATTACATCTTGAATTTCTTTACGCTCAAAAAACCTAAATCCGCCCAACACTTGATATGTCATTGAAGCGCCACTCATTTTATTCTCAAACAAACGGCTCAATGAGTTTGCCCTAACTAGAATCGCAAAATCCTTGTTTGTGTATCCATAATTGCGTTTTAGGGATACTATAGTATTAATTACAAAATCAGCTTCTTGATAATCATTGTAGGCTGTATGATATTCAACTGGCACACCCTTGCCATTATTTGTAAACAATTGCTTATCGTGCCTTTCAGTGTTATGTGAAATCAGCTTGTTTGCTGCATCAATAATATTTTCTGTACTGCGGTAATTTTGAAGCAATTTATGTACTTTTGTACCTGGAAAATTCTTTTCAAACTCCAAAATATTTGTAACAACTGCGCCACGCCAACCATATATACTTTGGTCATCATCACCAACTACAAATAGGTTGTTGTGTTTTGCGCTAAGCATTTTTACAAGGTCATATTGCACGGCATTGGTGTCTTGAAACTCATCAACGTGGATATATTTAAAACGCTCTTGATACTTTGCAAGTACGTCTGGCGCATATTCAAACAACGCCTTTGTTTTGTACAATAAATCATCAAAGTCCATAGCATTATTTTCTTTTAACAACTCTTCATAACGCACAAAAAGTCTGCCAATATCCATTACATCTTTGTTATCTAAAATGGTGTTGCAGTACTCATCTGGTGACAAGCCCGCATTTTTTGCCTTACTGATATGATGCCTAATTTTATCTTTAATTGCAGTTGCGTCAAGGTTCATTTCACGCAAAGCACGCTTTACTAATCTGCCCGCGTCGCCCTCATCATAGATACTGAAGTTAACGTCGTATCCTTGCAAACTGGCTGCATTAATCTTCAAAATTGATGAACACAAGCTGTGGAATGTTGAAACCCACACCTTATTTTCTTCACCTAGCAAACCCTTCAACCTTTGCTTCATTTCTTGCGTTGCCTTGTTTGTAAATGTGATTGCTAGTATTCTGTAAGCTGGTACGCCCTTGTCTTCAACCAAGTGTGCCACCCTATGCGTAAGTACACGCGTTTTGCCAGAACCTGCTCCTGCAAGTACTAAAACTGCACCTTCGGTGTCTAGTGTTGCTGCCGCTTGTGCGGAATTCATTGTGCTGATATCTATTGCCATTATATGTTCCTTTTTATTAAATTATTGTATGTTGTCTCTGCAAAACTGTCTGTCATTCCCGCTACATAATCTACAACTGCCGTCTGCAAGCTGTCGCCCTCTCTCACAATTATTTCTTCGGGGTGGGCTATATAGTAATCATATATATATTCTAACATTTCACCCGTACGCGCCTCTTCTTGCTTAAGTAGATCCCTATCATATACCTCTTTAAACATAAATGAACGCAACTCGTGCATAATTTCTTTGCACTCCTCACTCTGCGTAACATATGGTTTATGTAATGAATTCGCTATTATATCTGCCACAAGTCGGTCAATCATCTTGCCTTTATCGATGCCCAATGCTTCATTTAAATTTGTAGGAATACTGCTATAACTAAGCACGCCACCTCTAATTGCGTCATCAATATCGTGATTTAAATATGCTATGCGGTCAGCTAAACTAATAACTACGCCCTCAAGCGTTGCGGGATTGCCACTGCTTTTGTGTTCTAAAATGCCGTCTCTGACTTCTGCGGTTAAATTTAACCCTTGGCCATCATTTTCTAGAAATTCTACCACGCGCAATCCGTGTTCATTATGTAAAAAATGCCCCGACTTTTTAGCAAGCACGCGCTCGCCCATATGCCCAAATGGAGTGTGCCCGATATCGTGCCCCAATCCAATAGCTTCAGTTAAATCTTCATTCAACAGCAGCGCTCGGCTTATAGTGCGCGCAATTTGCGTTACATCTAAGGTGTGCGTTAGCCGTGTTCTAAAATGGTCGCCGTGAGGGGACAAGAAAACTTGAGTTTTGTGCTTCAATCTGCGGAACGCTTTGCAATGAATAATTCTATCACGGTCGCGCTGAAACTCCGTACGCACTGGGCACGGTTCAATTGCCACCCGCCTACCTTTAGTATTTTCACTTAAGCAAGCATATGGTGATAAAAATTCGCGTTCAAATCTCAAATAATCTTCTTTCATATAATTCTCCACTTACATTATACCGCAAATTCCATATTTTAGCAAGAGTAAAAGTGTTGATTGCATTATAAAAGGACTGTAAAGAAAATAATTTTTAACAGTCCTTATCTTATATAATTAGTGGATATTTATTTGTATTGCGAAAATATCCAAAAGTTGGTTTTTTTGAGATAGTTTTGTTTTTATTTTAACTGAGCATAGCGGGACTACAGAAGCTTCGCTTAATGAATAATAAATAATAAAAAATTGTGGATTGAACTGTACCCACAAAAATGGACACATATAAAAATGTAAATCAGCAGGCACCCCCGTTTTGTGAACAGTTTACGAAAGTGGACTGTACCCACAAAAATGGACACACACAAAATGTCTTTTGAATATACATCCCAAAATGTGTACAACACCCCCGCAAGGGGAGATGTTTTGCGGCCGACTCTTCACCTCTACTATTTTAACATATATCGTGTCAAATGTCAACTATTTTTGATGTTTTTGTGAGAAAATGGTAATAAATCATACAAACTTTTCTTTGCAATTCGGCAAGGAAAAGTATGCAAAAGAAAACGAACAAGCCTCTTTTTCCGAGGGCGGCTTGACCCCAAAACTCCTCAACTCCCACATTGGCTAGTCATAAATATAAACTGACTGTCCCCTCTTGTCTAAG
>JAWXUT010000104.1:0-6019 GCA_044426075.1 Bacillota bacterium | reverse complement strand
GATAGTATGATTATGTTCAGTAAGTGGGTTGAGCCTCAAAAAATTGCAAAAGAGGTTACTTTGTTGGTTGCTGAGCGTAAAGGATACAGTGGATTAGATGCTGCAATTGCAAATGCAGAAAAGGATTATGGTGCACAAATTGTGCGGTTAAACTGTAAACTTCGCAAAATATCTAGCACAGAATTAAAGGGTAGATTGGAGCTGAATTATAATTTATCCGATTATATAATGCCAGAGATTGCGGATTATATTATTGCAAATAAGTTATATAAAAACTACAATAATGTTGTTGAATATTTAAAAAGCAAATTGACTGAGCGCACATATAATCACAGCGTAAGAACTGCAATTTTTGCCTTAAAATATGCAAATATATTAGGTTTGTCTTACGAAAAGGTGTTTTTAGCTAGCCTTCTTCACGATGTTGCAAAAAATATCAAGTTTAGCGAAAGCGATTATCCAAACACAAATAATAGCGTGAAGCACCAGTATCACGCAAGAATTTTGCTTGAAAACGAACTTCATATTACAGATGATGATATTATTGATGCTGTAGAGTTCCACACAACTGGAAAACCAAATATGAGTACTCTCGGCAAGTTGGTTTATGTTGCAGATAAGCTAGAAGAGCACCGCGATTATCCTAGCGTTAACACATTAAGAAGCACTGTTGATGCTGACTTTGATAGGGGATTTGCAATGGTTGTAAAAAATCAATTAGAATTCCTTAAAAACTCAACGCAAAGTATAGATAGCTTGACAATGCAATGTGCGTTGTGGTACAATGTTGAAGAAATATAACTTCCAGTAGGAGAAAAAATGGATTACTTAGAATTAAAAGATAGAATAATTACAATATTAGATGACAAAATTGGCGGAGATATCGTTGCGCTTGACATAAGCGAACAGACTTCAATTGCAGATTATTTTGTAGTTGCAACGGGCAAAAACACTTCACACGTACGTGCTTTAGTGGAATCTCTTGAAGAAAAACTTGAAGCTGAAGGCGTTTTTTGCATAAGAAAAGAGGGTGTTCGTGAGGGAAGATGGGCTGTAGTTGACTATGGTTCAATTATCGTACACATTTTCAACAACGAGACAAGAGATTTTTATGCTCTTGAAAAACTTTGGACAAGCAAAAATCAGTAAAATGGATCATTTTTCTGACGGAATTGAGTGCACATTCAAAATAGCCGCGGAGCTTGCTTCAACACTAAAAGGTGGTGAAGTTATTCTGTTAAATGGTGATCTTGGTGCGGGCAAAACAACTTTCACAAAAGGTCTTGCAAAAGCACTGGGAATAGCGCGCAATGTTTCTAGCCCCACGTTTACAATCATAAAAGAATATGGCGGTGGTAGGCTATTTTTATATCATATTGATATGTACAGAATTGAAGATTGCACCGAACTAGAAGAGTTAGGCATAGAAGATGTTTTCAGAAACGATGCGGTAACTGTTATAGAGTGGAATAAATTAGATAAAATCGACGGAAATATTATCAATATAAATATAGAAAAAGTATCTGACAATTCAAGGATTTATCATATAAATGAAAGCAATAATAATTGATTCAACAGATGACAGATTAGCTGTTGTCGCAATAAATGGTGAAAAAAGGCACGATTTTTTAGGCGCTAGTGGTATGAGAAGGCACACTAGCGAAATTTTGGTACGCATAAACGAGTGTTTAGATGCCGTGGAACTTAAAGCTAATCAACTAACACACATTGGTGTTGTTGTGGGCCCTGGTTCATTTACGGGTATAAGGATTGGTGTTAGCACAGCAAACGCTATTTCTGCTGCAACCGGAGCAAAAATAGTGCAAATTACATCCTTAGAATGCCTAGCACACAATAAGAGCGATGTGTTGGTGCTACTTGATTGCAAACACGACAACTATTATGCACTACATAAAAAAGGCGAAATTATTGAGTATTTAGCGCTAAACACAAGCGAATTAGATAATTATGATGCACCTATATTATACAAAAAGGATGCGGATATCAATGGTATGTTTGCCACTTTTGTTGACAAAGTTCATAATGCTGAATACAGTGAGCAAGCTGAATCATTTTATATGAAAAAATCTTCTGCGGAGATGCAAAATGACAATAAATGATATGTCAATTGAAGACGCAAGTGCTATGGCTCACATTGACAGCGTGTCAATGGGCGGGTGTGCGTGGACAGAAAAAATGTTCCGTGATGAATTTTTTGATACAACAAAGTACTATTTAGTGGCAAAAATAAATGAAACTGTAGTGGGTTATTGTGGATTTCAACACATTTTAGACCAAGCGGATATTATGAATATTGCAATTTTGCCAGAGTTTAGGGGGCAAGGCATTGGCAAGCAGCTTTTAAACAGCATACTTGAACTTGCGGACAGCCTATCCGTTACTGGAATTACACTTGAAGTAGCTGAAAACAACGCTGTTGCTATTGGATTATATGAGTATTTTGGATTTACAAAAGAAGGAATTAGAAAAAATTACTATAATAACAACACAAATGCTTTAATATACTGGAAATACTTTAACAATTAAACTCGATAATTCGGGTTTATTTTTTTATTTTTTGCACCTTTTGTTTGTACTCTGAATATTTTGGAGTAGCGAGGTGGAACATATCACTATTAAAATACAAAAAAATGGGTGCGGGACAACCCATAATATTTTTACACGGCTGGGGCGGAAATAAAGACAGTATGTGCAATTTATCGTTGCCTTTACAAAATGAATTCTGCACAATTAGCGTTGATTTATTCGGATTTGGTGAAACTGAACATCCAACATATCCATTAAATGTGGCAGATTATGCCCTTGCAATTGTTGAATTAATAACAGAATTGCAGCTAAAGGATGTGATTATAGTTGGGCACTCTTTTGGCGGAAGAGTGGCTATTTATATTGCAGCAAATTATGGATTTTTAGTTGAAAAATTGATTTTAATTAGCAGTGCGGGCTTGATTCCTAAACGCGGATTACGATATAAAATTAGCACATTAAACTATAAGTTCAGAAGAAAATTTAATATGCCAGTTGATATGTGTGGCTCTAGTGATTATAGAGCGTTATCGGGGAACATCAAACGCACCTTTGTAAATGTAATTAATTATAATCAACGCGATATGCTAAACCATATACTATGCCCAACACTTATTTTGTGGGGTAAACTTGACAGAGAAACTCCGCTATATATGGCAAAAATCATCAATAAATCAATAAAAAAAAGTGAGTTGTTTGTTTTTGGCGAAGGTGGGCATTTTGTATATATTGATTGCTATAGTGCAGTTATGTTACAATTAAAAGCATTTATTGGGAGGGAAATATGATAAAAATTGTAGCAATTTTAGGTGTATTGATGTTAAATTTTGTGCTGACAATGTTTACCTTACGGATATTGCAAATGAGTGGATATCGCATTAAAGAGTGTAACATTAACAGTGTTGCACTATGTGATAGATTGGCGTGCCTCACGGGGATAGGCGGAATATGTGCAATAGTGGGTATGATGGACACTAGATTGGGTCTAATTTTATGCGCATTATCTGCTTGGATAGGCGCCGGAATATTTTTTAATCAATATAGAGGATTTAGAACAAAAGTTGTATTCACAAAACGCGCTTCTAGATTACTTGCGATAACAATGTTTGTTGATTGGATTGTGTATTTGATATCAGCAATATTTTTTGTGGATAATGTGCTTATAATCTTATTATATGCGGGTGCAATGATTTCAGAACTACTGATAATCCCAGTGGCAATGTTAGTTAATCCTTTGGAGCAAAAAAACAACAATAGATACATATTGCAAGCAAAAGGCAAAATTTCTAAATTAGATGCAATAAAAATAGGTATTACTGGAAGCTATGGCAAAACTTCTTGTAAAAATATAGTATATCATATGCTAAAAGATGACTTCAAAGTGTTAAAAACTGATAGAAATTACAACACACCTATGGGGCTCGCACTAACAAGCAAAAAAATTGTTGGCAATGAAGAGGTGTTTATTGCTGAAATGGGCGCGCGCCATATAGGCGATATTGCAGAACTCTGTGATATAGTTCACCCAACCATAGGCATAATTACAGGTATTGCACCGCAACATTTAGATACATTTTATAATGAATACAACATTTATAAGGCAAAAAAAGAACTAATAGACGCGCTTCCTAATAGTGGATTTGCCGTATTTAATGGCGATTGCAGTTTTTGTATGGATATGTACAATGATTCACAAATATCAAAAAAATGCGTATCGCGGCTGGGGTTTAGTGATGTTTTTGCAGAAGATATCAAACTTAGCAACGCCGGAAGCAACTTTAAAATAGTTGGGATTGATGAACCATTTTATGTGTCAACAAAGCTATTAGGTAGGCATAACATAACAAATATCTTACTTTGCGCCACTGTTGCGCACAAATTGGGCGTGCCCGCATCAACTATAAAAGAAAAAATCAACACACTAACTCCAACAAAACATAGGCTAGAACTTGTTGCAACAAACAATGGCATTACCGTAATTGACGATTCATATAACTGCAACATAGAAGGCGCAAAATTTGCGCTAGAAGTGTTGGCGCTTTATTCGGGAAGAAAAATTGTAATGACGCAAGGCATAGTAGAACAAGGTGAAATGCGAGCAGAAAATAACACAAAATTAGGCACTTTGATTGCAGAAACCGCAAATGTTGGCATAGTTATAGGCGAAAATCGTGACTATATAATTGACGGTTTGCTGCTTGCTAATATGAATTTTGATAAAATATACACTTTTACAACACTAGAAGAAGCGCAAAATCAACTGCCGAACATCTTGGTTGCGGGAGACATACTTTTAATTCAAAACGACATTCCATAGGGAGGGAAAATGCAAAAAAACATATTAGTAATTTGGGGCGGAAATTCACTTGAACACGAAATATCTATAATTACTGGCATAGAAGCAATCCACAATATGCCAATAAAAGGATATAAAGCCATACCAATATTCTGGCACAAGGGCAAATTTTATACTGGAAGCGAACTAGTAGACATAAAAAATTATGCAAAAATGAACTTCGATAACATCTATGAGGTGTTTATTGTGGGTTCGCATTTATACAGAAAAACACAACTAGGGCGACTAAAGCTAGTTGATAAAATAGATTGCGCATTGCTAACAACGCACGGTGGAGCGGGTGAAAATGGCACTTTGCAAGGGTTTTTAGCAAGCAATTATATTCCTTATACAAGTTGTGGTGTGTTGCAATCTGCACTCTGTATGGATAAATATAGTACAAAACTTAGGTTGATTGCAGATGATATAAATGTTGTAAGAGGGGAGCTGCTTGCAAAGGATTTCAATGATGAAAAAATAGCAGAAATTGAAGCAAATTTAGGATATCCGCTTATAATTAAGCCTAATTCAGCCGGTTCAAGCATAGGTATAGCAAAGGCAAACAATCGCGCTGAACTTGCTTTTGCAATAGATGTTGGCTTCAAATATGACGATTTTATTCTTATAGAACAGTATATAAACGACTTTATCGAGTTAAATATTGCTTGCGTAACAATAGGGGGCAAGGTTGTTTTGTCCGAAATTGAGCGCCCAATAACAACAAGTGAAATTCTTACTTTTGATGACAAATATTCGCTAGATGAAACACAAGATATCGCAACAAGAGAGTTTCCCGCAAATATATCGCAAACCTTTGCACAAAAAGTTAAAGATATAACAACAAAAGTGTATAAATCTTTGGCACTAACCGGCATTGTGAGGATTGATTATCTGTTAAAAGGGGATATATTGTATCTAAATGAAATAAATACAATACCAGGTTCACTGTCGCATTATCTTTTTGACAATATGAGCTATAGCGAACTACTGACAAAACTATTGACAGAAACTATAAAAAATGGTTGTGTAAAAGAAATTAAATACACAACCGATATACTTAGCAATTTTAATGGGGTCAAATATAAGTAATCTAAACGGGCAAAACTGGTGCAAGAGGTGCAACAAAAACAGATTTTT
>JAWXUT010000103.1:0-6019 GCA_044426075.1 Bacillota bacterium | reverse complement strand
TTTTCCTTGCCGAATTGCAAAGAAAAGTTTGTATGATTTATTACCATTTTCTCACAAAAACATCAAAAATAGTTGACATTTGACACGATATGTGTTAAAATAGTAGAGGTGAAGAGTCGGCTGCGAAACATCTCCCCTTGCGGGGTGTTTGGTTGTGGCTCTTTTTTTGTTGGGTTACACAAACAACGGCGAAAACGGGCAATGCGGATGCGGGCGTCAGAGGACTAACGCACCCTACGATTGTACGATTTATCAGTTACACAAACAACGACGTTTTATATAATTTTATCCTCAACTTCTTCACTATTCACTATTACTTATTACTTCCACCCGACGGGTGGTTGCACCCTACAATCTTATGCATTGCGTTTTGCCATTTGTTCCACGCGTACATCATAAAATCAACCCTTTACGGGTTCCTCAAAAAAGCTATAAAAATTGTTTCATTTACAGATTGGATTGTTAATATTATTAATCAGATTCTATTTCGTCTGATGCGGAAAATAGCATAAATAAGTTTTTAACTTCAACAATAATCAACAGCACTATAGGGATAAAAATCAAAAACCAGTAGCCTTGAATGGTGTTTATATAGGCAGTAATTTCGCCCACGTTTTTAATCACATAAATTTGCTGACCAATAACATTGCTACTTAACGCGGGATACACATCATTTGAACCCGTTGTTGTGCCGTAAGTGGTAAAAGCAAGTTCGCCGTCATAAGTAGTAATTTCACCAATCATATGGGTGTAAACCTCGCCATAGGTAAGGGGGTCAATTGAATAAAAACTAATAATATCGCCCACTTCAAGTTCGTATACATCAACATTTTTAACTACAATAAGGTCGCCAGCCTCAAAATATTCGCGCATAGAGTCCGAAACAACAGTGTACGCTTTTAAATAATAATTTTCGCTATATTGTGATATCAAAAACACGCCAACAACCGCAAGTGTAACAATTACAATGCATATGGCTACAATATACAAAAAACCTCTTATAACGCGAGAAAACGAAGACGCCTTTTTATTTTTAGCATCCTCGCTCACTTTATCATAAACTTTAAATGAATTTAAGTTGTGCATTTTTACTCCGCAACTATTGCATTAACTATAATATCTATTTCCATTTGCGCGCGTTGATACTCGTTATCAGCATCTTCACTAATGTAAATACCTATATAGAGTGTTTCACTTGCACCAACTTCAAGCATATTATTGCTAATATATGAATTGTTTAGAGTAAAGTCCAACACATTTTCTGAGCATAACACTGCCATATCTTGGTCATAAATAGTTATTGTAGCAACTTCGCCAAGCGTACCCACTATATTTTCTAAATAGATTCTATAATATAAATCTACATCGCCGTCATTTTTAACAAAAACAGATTCAATTATGCTGTCACCCGGTTGCATAACAATTTCATCATCAAAAACAGTAGCTCCGTTGTTAAAGTTAACATCCAAATTAACTTCAACTTCTTCCACACTACCTTCGTCCTCTCCCAAATCCTCAGCATCACGATTAATTAATGGCATACAAACAACTATCACAATAACGGATAGTATCAATATAATTGCTATTATAATTAAACTTTTATGCTTTTCGTTCATTTTTCCCTTTATGCAAATAGTGAAAAACTAAGGATATCATAAATATCCAAAATTCTTCACCAATTTATAAACTTATTATTCTGCGGTGTATCCTACTTGTGTAGCAGAAACCGTCAAATCAACTCCATAAGATAGTTTTTGATAGTTGTTGTCAGCATCTGTATCCATACCATAAATTAGTACAAATGTAAATGATTCACCTTCACTTAATGTATTTTGTTGTTTATTGTAACTAGATAGCACGGTAGATAAAGTGCTCATATCTCTTTCAGTATATGTACCAGTTACTGCACCGTTTGTAATTTGGATAAAATCGAACCACAATTCATCTTCTAAATCATAATCACCCTCTTGCTCTGCAACATCTACTGACAATGAGATAACCGCGTCAATTGAACCATTATTTGTAACTGTTATAAGTTTTGCACTTACATAACTTGGTGCAAAATCTTCTTCAGCAATCATAGCGCCGCTATCTGCAAAGCTTGTGCCGTCATCAGTTCCCGTAGCAAAAGTATAATCAATCTTATTAATAGTGTATGTATTGATGTTTGTTGTATCGTTAGCATCAGCTAAGTCATACCAAGTTGCACTAATATCAAGGTCGCCCGCAGTAATCAAGTTACCTTTGTTTGTCTCTGTATCGGTGAACCAAGCTAATGTGGTTACTGTTAGCACTGCTATACTCAATACGATAATAAGTATGCTTATTAAAATTGCTCTCGCATTTTTTCTTTTAGCCAAAATATATACCTCTTTTATTTGAAAATTACTCTTCGGTCTCTTTTATTTCTTCTGTAGCTTCTACAATTTCTTCTGAAGATACAACTTTATCTTCTATAATTTCTTCTGTATCAGCTATATTTACTTCTACCTTTTGAATCTCTTCAACGCTAGATTGTTGAAGCAATTCAACTTGCCTCTTTAACTCCTCAAGTTCGGAGTTTGTTTTCTCTTTCTGTTTTTCGTTTCTGTTGTTTTGTATTAGCAATATAAGCCTAATTAGTTCAATAATAAATAGTATTGCCGCGGGAATAACTACAATAAATAATATAGCAGTGCTATTCATAAATGTGTTATAAACAAATCCTAAGCTATCACTAACCCCAACTATTTGGCCTTTAATGGTGCTAATAGTAACGGTTTCTGTAACAGAATCTGGGTTTGCGTCACCTTGCGTAGTAAACACATACAAAAGCTCACCGTCCACAACGCCCGAAGATACATCAATAATTCTGTGGGTTACAAGCTCACCTATAGAAGCGCCGTCAATAGATATAAAAGTAATAACATCGCCCACTTCTAAACTAGCCAAAAACGTTTGCAACTCGTCTTCATCTGTAGGAACAGCTTTCATAATAACCAAACTGCCCGTTGCAATAGTATCAATCTCGTAATCGGTGGGTTCGCCATCCATTGATCCCGAAAGAACATTCATAAAGCTATAACCAAACAAGTCAACACCCGTATCGGTTTTTGTGCCAGCAAGTGTTATTGTAATAATCAATATACCAAGCACAACAATCAACAGTTTAAAAACAACACCGCAAGCATAAGCCACCTTTTTAAAAAGTGTCTTTTTAGAACCAATACTTTGACCCTCTTTTTCTGTTTTTTGGTGTTTGTTAAGAACCATTTTTTCCCTCTATAAACAACATATTTTTTTACTATAGGATTGTCATTTTACAATAACAATCCTATATGTTTTTTAATTATTATGCTACAAATACTATTGTTCCAGTAACAGTGATATCATTCTCAGCATCAGTATCATCATCAGCAAGTGTAACAGTTATTGTATAATCTGATGCTGCCAATGTTGCCAAAGTCATACCTGCAAAACTTTCTATACTATCACTGAAAACAGTTGTTGCTAGCGCAGATTGAACTAGTGTGCTATTTACTTTACCGCCACTAATAATAGTTGTACCATTAATTGCAGTAATGCCTAAATCTGTAAATATAGTGCTGAATAAACCTGTACCACTAGTTTCACTGCTTACTTCTGTAATAGTTTTTTCTGCATAAGTGCTGTAGTAAGCTTCATCAAAGTCAATTGTTAGAGTTGTGCCTACATAATCTATGGCAGCAACAGCTTGGTCTGCTGAACCATTAACAGTAGCTGTAACACCACCTACAACAGTAGATTGAGCAAGCATTTCAAAGTCAGCAGCTGCAGTTGCATAATCATTTTGTTGTGTTGCAAGAACTGTTAAATCAAACTCAAAGCTTGTATTTTCGTATACATTACCAGAAGTTGCTCCATTAAATGTAATTGTAATGCCAGTTTCATCGATTGACTTAACATCTAGAGCAACCCAACTAGTTGTAAATACGCCGTCGGTAGGAGTCATCTTTGCACCACCAAAAGTAATTGTTAGTGCACCTACTAGAGCGTCATTAGTTGTTTCCAAAATTACCATATAGCTTGCGGCAAGTGAACCAGTATTTTCTACTTCCAATACAAAATCTTCACTAGCATCTGGTTCGAAGTTTGTAATGCTAATTGCTGCAGAATCAAGAGCAGAGCCTTTTGTATATACTGTTGTACCTTCAGCTGCACCTGTACCATCAGCAGTTGTTGCTGTATAAAGAGCTGCAGAAACATCTACATTACCCGCAGTAATGGTGTTGCCTGTAATTGATACACTGTCTGTAAAGTACGCATATGTGTACCACCAACTATAACACTAGCTAATAGTATTAAAGTCAATAATGAAATTAGTACGTTTTTCTTTGTTGTTGTTTTCATTTAATCTCTCCTATTTTTTTACACATTTATTTTATTAATTTGCTAATAATGCTTTTTATGCATCATTTACTTCATCTGAAGTTGAACTGCTGTTGTAGTCATCAAGCTCTGTTGTAGCTCTTGTTATTGAAGACTCTGTTTGCATAATTGTTATTGTGCCACCATTATAGTCTGCAGACAAAGTAGTTGTTTTAAATTCACCGATTTCATCATTATAAGATGTTACAATATCTCTTAAACCATCAGTTGTAGCATAGTCTGTGGAATTCTCTGTAACAACGAATCCATCAGACCAACCAACAGTATAATATTTAGATGCGTATCCTTCTTTTTCATATACTACAACTAAATAAGCATCCTCACAAAACAAGTAATCGTATCCACCTTCGGTTGCTGTTGCATTATAGAAATAAGCTAATCCAGAATATTCTTCTGCGTCTAAATATGTTGTCATTGCTTCTTCTAGTGTTTCAACCTCTACAAGATAATATACTGTGATAGTACCTTTGTCCCCTCCAATAGTTACATCTGAAATCATATCACCACAATCACCCAAATATGCGTGATATATTTGCATTGTTACTAGAATAGAATCCTCTAATAAACTTTCAGGTGGTGTATCAAAATTATCTGCTGCGCTATAATATTCTGCGTCTGTAGGATCTGCAGTATAGGTATAATAAGTTGTATCTCCGTTTGCATTAGTATAAGCATAAACAATATCATAACTAGCGTTTTGGAAAATTCCCACGCTATAATATGAAGTACGAATAGTAGCCAAAGCATCTTTAACACTATCTGCAGTGATATCCATTGTTATATATAGATTTAAAGTATATGTAACTCCATCAATTTCAAAAGTACTTGTATAAATAGCATCTCCACTAGCGCTTACACTATCAGTTACATCATAACCATCAATTCCAGTAATAGTAACACCTGAAGAAGAAGAATAAGATTCATCAATTGCAATGGCTCCAGTTTCGCTTTTGAAATATGTTGTATTGCCAGCTTGATCTACTACTTCAAACAAAAATAATCTTTCCATTATTCCTTCAGACATATAGCTGTAGTTATCATCAAGCACCTCTTCCGCTGCTATGTAGCAAGCTAGCATATTTTGGCTCAATACGTGATTAATAATTGCAACGCCACCATCTGTTAGGTCGCCAACAGCTGTATCTGAAACTACGTAACCCGTTGCACCCAAATTACAATATGCAGTTTTAAGGGCTGAATCTTCACTTAGTGTCAAAACATCATTATCATAATAGTAGACAAAATGTGTATCAAGCGCTACCTTATCACCAGATAATGGATCAACACCTTCTTCATCCATCATTAATACATAGTAGTAATAATTTTTAGCTTGAACCTCGCTATTGCTGCTAGAAAGTTCAGTATAAGCTGCATTTATATAATATTCTGCAAGTTCTGTTGTATGATAATATGATACTGAACTGCTGTCTGCGTCATATAATCCAGCTAATGTTGTTACGGTTGTATCTGTAACAATGCCCTCTACTTTATAATCATTAATAGTTACATTAACACCACCAACGTAAATTGTTTCAAAATCACAATTTGTGTAGTTAAATGTTGTTGTAATAGCCTTTCTATTTGCTGCATCATAAACTTCTCCAGTAGAAGA
>JAWXUT010000102.1:0-6035 GCA_044426075.1 Bacillota bacterium | reverse complement strand
GATGGGCAAACAAAGACGATTTTATTAAATGGAAATTGGCAGTTTAAGTTCTGCAAGTCTGTAAAAGAAGTGCCAGAAAATTTTTATGCAGTTGATGCAGATTTATCTGATTTTGGTACAATTAAAGTGCCAAGCAACTGGCAAATAGAGGGTTATGATATCCCAATTTATACAAATATTTTATATCCACACGCGATTGAATCAATAAATGTATTGGCAATACCACACATTAAAGCGGATAAAAACTCAGTGGGTTGTTATGCAACTACATTTGAGGTTCAGCATATTGAGGGCAGAGTTTCTATAAAGTTTGCGGGCATCAACAGCTGTGGCGAAATTTATGTTAACGGCGAATATGTTGGTTATAGTGAAAGCACTTTTGATGAACAAGAATATGATATCACAGATTTAGTTAAAATAGGTGAAAACAAGTTGGCAGTGGCAGTTTATCGCTATTGCACAGGGAGCTATCTTGAAGACCAAGATATGTGGCGCATTTCTGGAATTTTCCGTGATGTAACATTAGTTTACAAACCAAATATCCACATTGCAGATATGTTCTATACATCTGTTTTAAAAGGCGAAACAAGCGCTACACTAAATGCTGAAGTAACCATTGATGCAGTAGATTTAGGTATTAAAAGTGGTAGTTTAGATTTACATTTAGTAGATAGTAAGGGCGCAATTGTAACTACAATATCAACTGAAATTAGCGATATAACGGGCGTAAGTGTTGTTGAATTGTCTAAAGAGGTTGAAAATATTGCATTGTGGTCACACGAGTTTCCAAATTTATATACAATAGAGGCAACACTTAAAGTAGACGGTGCATTTTGCGACAAGCGCGCAACTAATTTTGGTTTCCGTTCTGTTGAAATTGTACCTTTTAAAGACGGCAGAGGTCCTTTTATTCTTATTAATGGCAAGGCTGTAAAGTTTTGCGGAGTTAATAGGCACGACTTCCACCCAGAATATGGCCACGCAGTGCCAACGCATTTAATTGAAGCTGATATTGCGCTATGCAAAAAGAATAATATAACAGCAATCCGCACTTGCCACTATCCAAACAGCAAAGTTTTTTACGAATTATGTGATAAATATGGTATTTTGGTAATGTGTGAAAACAACTTAGAAACACACGGATTATCATTTATTCTGCCTAAAAATAGCAAATATTGGGCGAAACAATGCGTTTATCGTATGCAAAATATGGTAAATACATTTAAAAACCACCCTTGTATTGTAAGCTGGTCACTTGGTAATGAAGCGGGCTTTGGCTCATCTTTTAAGGCTATGCGCGAAGCGGCTCTTGCAATAGACACTACAAGATTTATCCATTATGAACCAGACCAAACGGGCAAAGTTAGTGATGTTTTGAGTGAAATGTATGCTCCACTAGAAAAAATGCCTAAAATTGGTGAGAATCAAACGATTACACACTGCCAAGCAATTTGGAGCCCGCTAGGCACAAGGCTTACACCTAAAAAATATGTGGATTTGCCATTTATAGAATGCGAATATGCGCACTGTATGGGCAATAGTTTAGGCAACTTCAGCGATTACTGGGATATGTTTAAAAAGTATGATAGGCTTGCGGGCGGATTTATATGGGATTTTGCAGACCAAGCTATAAAAATACAAAAAGACGGCGTCACAGAGTGGCGTTATGGTGGCGATTTTGGCGACAAACCTAACGCGGGCAACTTTGCTTTCAACGGCATTGTTCGTGGTGACAGAAGCCCTAATCCCGCATTGTTTGAGGTTAGAAAGCAGTATCAACAAGTGGATATTGCAATTTATGAAGATAGAATTAACTTCAACAACAGATATATGTTTACAAACTTAAATGCGTTTGATGTGCGTATTAAAGAGACATTGGAAGGCGATATTATAAACACAGTAGAGCTTGCAATGCCAGATATCGCACCAACAACGCTAGGTAGCCTTGAAATCCCTGCAATTTTTGCAGAGCGCGGGGGAGAAACAACACTTATAATCGAACTAATAACAAAGCAAAAAACGCTTTATGCAGAAAAAGGTCACATAGTGGCATACGAGCAAGTTGTTACAAAAATGGCATCATTTGAAGTGGAAACAATGGTTGGAGACAGCACTTTCTATGAAAATGAGCTTGAAATTGTAGTAAGTTCGGGCGACTGTAGGGCAAGTATTGATAAAGCAACTGGATATATTGTAAGCATTGATAAAGCGGGTGAAGAAAAGCTAAAAGAGCCAATCCGCCCCAACTTCCACAGAGCTACAATAGATAATGACAAATTGCCTCAAGTAAACATAGCAATTGTAAAGTGGTATATGGGACTTAATCGCTACAAACGCGCTATGAAGAGGTTGAGTGTCAGAAAAATTAAAGTTTACAGCAGTAATGGCGTTGTTTCTGTTGCAATTGAATGGAAAATGCCTTGCTTGTCATCACTATGCACCGTTTACAAGTTCTATACAGACGGCGTAGTTGATATAGAAATGAACGTTGTTGCAAGGTTTGAACTTATTCGTTATGGATTCACATTTGCAATGCGCGACGGCGTAGACGGAGTAGAGTTCTATGGCAAAGGTCCACACGAAAACTACTGCGATAGAGCAACTTCTGCGGTTCTTGCAAAATATAGTGGCGTAGCTGAAGATTTTGTGCACGACTACTTGTATCCACAAGAAAACGGCAATCACACAGAGGTTCGCAAACTAGCTATTGGCGGGAAGCACGGTGTTGAGGTGGTAGCAAAAGAAAAACCATTTGAAATGAGTATCCACCCTTACACTTTAGCAATGTTAGATGAAGCCGAGCACGTTCACGAATTAGAAAGCAGAGATTATTTAACTGTAAATATCGACGGCAGACAGCGCGGTGTGGGTGGTGATGTACCAGCTATGGCTTGCTTAAAACCAAGATATAAGATTCCAGCACGCAAAATGCACACTTTAAAATTTAGGTTGGTGATTAAATAGATGAGAGGACTTTCTTTAGAGGGAGGGGGAGCAAAAGGCGCGTTTCACGTAGGCGCACTAAATGCACTTAATGACAGAGGCATAACTTTTGACGGCGTAATGGGCACATCAATTGGCGCGATAAACGGTGCAATGGTGGCGCAAGATGATTTAAAAACGCTTACTAAAGTATGGTCTGAAATGACACCTAAAGAGCTTTTTGATGTTGACGAGAAACATATGGACAAGTATTTAAATGGTACACTTGATTTAGATAGTTATGTGTATTTTGCTAAGAAGTTTGTTTCAGTTGTGGGCAACAGAGGTATACCTATAGAGAAAACAGAAGCTATTCTAAATGATCTTATTGATGAAAACAAGTTGCGGGCATCAAGTATGGATTATGGCTTGGTTACGGTTGATATGACCGATAAATGGACACCAGTTGAGGTTTTTAAAGAGGATATTGCAGAGGGTATGCTTAAAAAGTACATAATGGCTTCTGCATATTTCCCCGCATTTAAAAGAAATCCAATTGAGGGCAAAGTGTTTATGGATGGCGGAATTTATGACAATATGCCAATAAATCCACTTATTCGCAAAGGATACACAGATATAATTGCAATCCGCACAATGAGCAAAATGCCACACCAAAAGGTTGTGGATAGTTCGGTAACTGTTGGATATATTGTGCCAAGTGAACCACTGGGCAACACTCTAGCATTTACAAATCAAGTATTAAAAGACAAAATGAAGCTAGGCTACTATGATGCCGTTAGGTATCTAGATAATTTAGCGGGTAAACAATATTATATTGAGCCGATGTCAGACATAGATTTAACTCAATATTTAGAACAACTAGGCACAGAAGTTTACAACAAGTGGTCTGAAGAATTGCACGTTGACACAACAAGCAAATTAAGCGTAATCAAAGCGCTATACAAACACTTCAATCGCGAAGAAACAGAGTCTTTCAGCGATTTTGGTAGCTTTGTGTTATGCCTTGAACCGTTTGCATCATTTTTAGGAATAGATAGATTTAAAGTTTATTCTTTACAGTACTTTATTGATGCAATGAGAGATAAGCATATTTCTTCTTCGCAATATCCAGAAAGACTACAACAACATAGGTATTTTAATGCCATTATGGCGTTATTAGAAATAAATAAAAACTAAAGGAGTAATGGAGTAATGGGTAACAGCAAGCATCGTGTAACAAACAACAATTTCAATTTATTACTTAAAAAACTAGGTAAAAGGTGGTTTATTGACGCTTTTACTGGTATGGCACAGGGCTTATTTGTAACGCTAATAGCGGGCACAATTATTAAAACACTTGGTCAAATTATAGGAGATGACACTGCCGTTGGCAATATGTTTATCCTCACTGGTAGCGTAGCTGCCACACTTATGGGCGCGGGTATCGGCGCGGGTATTGCTAGCCACTTAAAGGCACCTAAGCTAGTAATTTTTGCTTCAATGGTAGCAGGTTTTATTGGCGCTTTCAGTAGTCAATTTATTGGCGCAGATTTTGCGGGTGGCGCACTATCTGATATCACTTCATATATGTCATTAGGCTTGCCTGGCAATCCAATTGGCGCATATGTTGCAGCTTTAATGGCTTGCGAATTGGGTATGCTTGTTGCGGGTAAAACTAAACTGGACATATTGATTGTTCCTTTTACTTGCCTACTAACAGCTATTGCGGGCGCATATTGTGCGTATCCTTTTATCTGGCTTGTAAATATGCTAGGTACTGCAATTGCATATGCAACGCAAATAACACCTTTCTTTATGGGTATAATTATAGCGGTTATTATGGGTGTATTGCTCACAATGCCAACGTCAAGCGCGGCGATATGGGTGTCGGTTGCAAGCCCAATACTAACTAATGTTGCAACTTCTACTGCAGACTACAACGCTATTTTGATAGCGGGTGGAGCAGCCGTTGTAGGCTGTGCGTGCCAAATGGTAGGCTTTGCAGTTATGAGCTTTAAAGAAAATGGATGGTCGGGCATAGTGAGCCAAGGTTTAGGTACAAGTATGCTTCAAATTCCAAATGTAATGAAAAACCCTAAAATACTTATTCCACCAATACTAGCAAGTATAGTTTGTGGACCACTAGCAACAGTTGTTTTTCAACTAAAATGCGGTTCAAGCGGTGGCGGAATGGGCACTTGCGGCTTTGTAGGTATTATAGATGCGTACGAGTATAGCGTTAATAGTGGCGATATGAATGTAGGCATATTTATACTTGCGGTTTTATTATTATTTATAGTATTGCCCGCAGTAATATGTTATTTCTCCAGTGAGTTTTTGCGCAAAATCAACTGGATAAAAGAGGGAGACCTAAAATTACCAGAGTAAAATAAATCAGTCCATAAGGAGAATATATGGCAAAAATCTTATTATTAGATAGCAATAGCTTGATTAATAGAGCATTTTATGCAATCCCAACAATGACAACAAAAGACGGCGTTTTCACCAATGCCGTTTTTGGTTATATAAATATGTTGTCAAAATTGATATCAACGCACAAACCAACACATATTGGTGCGGTGTTTGATGTAAAGGCGCCAACTTTTAGGCACAAGATGTACGATGAATACAAGGGCACAAGAAAGCCTATGCCAGAAGAATTGCGCCCACAGCTTCCACTGTTAAAAACGGTGCTAGAAAGTATGAATATCAAGGTGTTGGAGCTTGCGGGATACGAAGCTGATGACATAATAGGCACAATGTCAAAGCGATTTAGTGAAGAAACGCTAATAGTAAGTGGAGATAAAGATGTATTGCAATTGGTTGACGATACAACGGTTATTTTGCATACAAAACGCGGAGTTACAGACATCAAATTGTACAACAATGAAGCGCTAATTGAAGAGGATTTAACCCCACAAAAAATAATTGAATATAAGGCTCTTGCGGGCGACTCATCAGATAACATTCCAGGATGTAAAGGTGTGGGCGCAAAAACCGCAATGAAACTTTTGGGTGACTTTGGCAATGTTGATGGAATATATGAAAATATAGATTCACAAAAAGGCGCACTAAAAGATAAGCTTATTGCAAACAAAGAAGCTGTTTATTTG
>JAWXUT010000101.1:0-6154 GCA_044426075.1 Bacillota bacterium | reverse complement strand
TATGCACCTTGTGCGTTGCTATGCGGTTAGTTGTGAGAACCCCCGCTTCGGACTTTCACCGATTAGCTATGTGTCATACTCGGCACACTTAAAAGCGCCACAAGATTTTGTAGCGCTTTGGGTTAGTGATATATGTGTTTTTACTTTTTTGCGCCTTGGCGGTCAAATATCTCAACAGCCTCTATCGCAATATTAAGTCCCAACATCATACACTCTGGAACTAGAATTTCTGGGGTGTCGTTACGGGTGTGATAGTAACTTGCTGGGGTTGGATCCATTGAAGCTAAAGTACAGCTTGGGATACCACCTTGTTGCATAGCTGCGCCGTCGGACGCGCCAATCCAAACGGATGCGTGTGGCAATGGCTTGTCGCTAAATGGCTTTGCAGCTTCGTCTAAAAGAGTAGCAACGCCTTTATCTGCTGCAATCAAACCAGACATATCTCTTGTGTAAATTGACATATGTTCGATGTCGCGGAAAGTTTCTAGACCAACGAAAATTGTTTCAATTCCAGCCTCTTTATCTGCTTTAATTTGAGCTTCAAATTCTTTACAATATGCTTTAGCACCACGAAGACCAGCTTCTTCACTACCCATTAATAGGCAAACAACTTCAGTGTTTTCATATGTAATGCCTTGCTCTTTAAGTGCTTTAAGAACACCTGCTGAAGCCAAACAACCAGTTAGGTTATCATTTGCACCTGGAACAACTCTTTTGTAGTTGCTGTATAAGAATAGGCAAATATGGCCTGGGATAAACACCAACATTCCTATTAAGAAATATAATTTTAAATCGTTTGTTAGCAAACCTTTTGCTTGAAGCACCATACTTGCAATTGAAAGTCCAATTGAAATAACAACGCCAATAACGCAATAAACTAAGCTTCCAATATGAACTACGTGACCGAATTTGTTGAAGATAATCCACTCATAAGCGCTGTCGATGTGACCGCTCAAAATGATACGTTTTTTAACTTCGCCCGTTGCTTTTTTAGTTGCAATATAGTTGTGGCTTGTTGCTTTAGGATAAACAGCATCTAAAAATTCACAGTAAAAACCGAATTGCACAAAGAAAAGTGCAAGACCCAATGAGCATAACACTAGTGGAGCCCAAGGTAAAAACCAATAAGAAATAAGTGCACCTAGTATCATTATAGGAATAATTCTACTAAATCCCATAAATGCTTTAGGAGCGACTTGGAATGATTGAACTTTTAATTCATCTGCCCAGCCATTGTCCATAATGTCTTTAGATAAATACTCTTGTGTGGCTTGCTCTGCTTCGCTACCCGCTTCACGTGGGCCAATTACGCCACAAATGTGCTTAATTGCATTTACAGAATAGTCGATAGTATCTTGCCTGATTTGTTCTGAAATTTTCATAACACCTCTCCAAAAATTTAATATTTTAATTATAAACCTTATATATCCATAAGTCAAGACTAAATAGAAAATTTCACCATTTATTGTGACAAAAAAGTGTATATTCTGCCATTTTGGATATTTTAATTTTCTGGGAACAAAAGTTCGCTTATCTTATCTTTTAATGCATCAATTCCTATTTGTTTTTTTGCACTTATTGTAATTTGATGTTCCACATTTGGGATGCACTCGGGTTCGCCCTTATCGCTCTTGTTTATAACCAAAATTGTGGGGGTGTCAACAACGCCCAATGAATCCAAAACCTCGCACACAACATCATATTGTTGCAACATTTTTTCGCTTGAACCGTCGGCTACATGCAGAATTAAATCGGCATATTTAGCTTCTTCTAGCGTACTTTTAAATGCTGAAACAAATTCGTGTGGCAACCTACTTATAAACCCTACTGTGTCTACAAGCAGAAATTCTTTGCCTATATCCAACCATATTTTGCGACTAACTGGGTCAAGGGTAGCAAATAACTTATCTTCTTCCAACACACCCGCTTTTGTTACAACATTCATAAGAGTTGACTTGCCCGCGTTGGTGTAGCCCACAATTGCCACTATTTTTATGGCACTTCTGTTGCGCTTTTCTCGCCTCAATGCGCGCTCATCACTGAGTTTTGCAATCTTCTTTTCTAGGTCTTGTATGTCTTTGCGGATAACGCGCTTGTCCAGCTCTTGTTGCTGTTCACCAGCACCACGACGAGCACCTCCGCCTCCGCCTCCGCCACCGCCTTGACGGCTAAGCACAGCGCCTTGCCCTATTGCGCGTGGCAACAACTTCTTCTTTTGCGCTAGATTAACTTGCATTTTACCCTCGTTTGTAACTGCACGCGAGGCAAATATCTCTAGTATTACCGTGGCTCTATCTATTACATCAATGTCTAATGCGTTTTCTAAATTGTAAAATTGACTTCCACTTACATCGTTATCAAAAATTACAGTTTCTGCCTCTAAAGTGTCCACTAGCTCTTTTAACTCTGCTAGCTTGCCTTTGCCAATATAATAGCTTTTATCCGCTTTATCTTTTCTTTGCGTGAGCGTAGCTACACACTCATAACCCGCGGTGTGCGCCAGTTGCTCTAGCTCCTCCAACACCTCATCGCCACTTTTATCTTCACTTACATTTACAAGTATTGCTCTCTTTTTAGGCTCTGTCATTATCGCCTCCTATTATCTCTTTGATTACTTCACCCGCTATAATTAACCCCATTGTGGAGGGAACATATGATATGCTTCCCACAACATCACTGCCCCTTGGAACAGTAGGCTCTTCTTTACTATAAACAACTTTAACGCCTTTTATGCCCTTTTTACTAAGTTCGCGCCTCATAACTCTAGCCAACGGACAAACCGTTGTTTTGCTAATATCTGCCACTTCAAATTGCGTGTTGCTCATCTTATTGCCAGCCCCCGTAGCACATATTATTTTTGTGCCAACTGCGCGCGCACTCTCAATTAAACTCAACTTGCTTGTAACCATATCTATGGCATCCACAACATAATCATATGCCCCAAAATCCCAACTGCTAGCCTCTTCTTTTAAGAACTTTTTGTGTTTTGTGTGCAATACTATTTGTGGATTAATATCCTTACAACGGGCTCCCGAAACATCAACTTTTGGTAACCCAATTGTGCTATGAAGCGCTATCATCTGTCTGTTGATATTGCTTGCTTCCACCACATCTCCATCAACCAAAGTTAGCGTGCCAACCCCACTTCTTGCAAGTGCTTCCACCACATATGAACCAACTCCGCCTACTCCGAAAACCGCAATATGGCTGTTCTGTAACGCCTTAATGCCGCTCTCTCCTATCAATAACTTTGTGCGGTTATGTTGTATCATATTGCCTCCTATTAAAAAATTAGCCCACAACTTTTATTCAGTTATGGGCTACTTTTAACTTATAAATTTTTATTATGCTTTTAACTTATAGTACATTGCTGTCATATCTTCTACATCCATAAGTTTTGGTACTGGATATAGTGGATTTGATTCAGCTTGTGCCCTCTTAACCATTAATGGAATATCTTTTTCTTGAATTTCAGTAAATGAAGTTGGAATTTCCATTGATGCGTTTAGCTCTTTTATTGCAGTAATAAATTTTTCCGCCTTAACAGCAACGCTATCTTGGCTATCAGTAATACCGATGTTATCTGCTAATTCTGCAAGTGCTTTATGGCAACTTTCACCATAATATTCTAATATGTGTGGCAAGATAACTGCGTTTGCAAGTCCGTGAGCCACGTCATACATTCCGCCCAAAGTGTGCGCGATTGCGTGTACATATCCAACATATGCCCTTGTAAATGCTATGCCACCATAGTAAGCTGCAAGTTGCATATTGTGTCTTGCTTCAACATTTTGCCCGTCATCATATGCCTTTTTAAGGTTTCCGAATACAAGTTTAACTGACTCAATAGCCATTTCGCGTGTTTCGCGTGTGTTGCTGCGACCAATAAATGCTTCAACTGAGTGAGTAAGCGTATCCATACCGGTTGTACCAGTGATGTGGGCTGGCAAACTCAATGTTGTAAGTGGGTCAAGCACGGCATAACGTGGAATCAAACAAATATCATTTACTGGATATTTTTCGTGTGTTTCGCTGTTACTGATTACGGCAGCAATTGTAGTTTCGCTACCAGAACCCGCTGTGGTTGGGATTGCATATAATGTAGGAATCCTTTTTAACACTTTAAACAAACCTTTCATTTGAGGGATTGTTTTGTTAGGACGCGCAATTCTTGCTCCAACACCTTTTGCGCAATCTTGTGGTGAACCACCGCCAAACGCTATTATTGCAGTACAACCATTGTCGTTGTAAAGTTTAACAGCTTCTTCAATATTAGTGATTGTTGGGTTTGGCACTGTGTCATGATACACGATAGGCTCAATACCCTCAGCAATTAGCCCGTCATAAAGAACTTTAACTCTGCCCTTTGCCCAGCTTGTTTTACCAGTTATAACAAGAACTTTTTTGTCGCCTTTTGCCGCAATAAATGCTGGCAATTTGCTTACGCTACCAGGGCCTGAAATAAGTTCTGGCTTTCTCCAAGGCAAAACTGGTGAACCAACTTTGAATCCTATTTGAAATACTCTGCACCATAATTTGTATGCAATATTCATTTTTTTATCCTCCAACTTAAACGAAACACAATGTTTCTATCAATACTATAAATATATTAACATATCTTTTGCAAAATTGCAATTATTATGTTACAATACTATTAATTATAGGAGTTTTATTTATGCCATTTTTACCAACTACGCTAAAAGAACTCAATTTTAATCAACCAGACTTCATTTTGGTAAGTGTTGATGCATATGTAGACCACCCTTCATTTGGGCATGCAATAATCAGCAGATTAGTTGAGTACCACGGATTTTCAATAGCAATAATCCCACAACCACAAACCGACGCAGAATATACGGCGCTCGGCGAACCTAAGTATGGCTTTTTAGTTAGCGGAGGCGTGGTTGACAGTATGGTAAATAACTACACCGTAGCAAAGATAAAACGCACAACTGATAGTTATTCTGAAGGTGGCAAAGTAGGTCGTATTCCCGACAGAGCTTTAACAGTTCACACCAAAAACTTGCGCAGATTGTTCCCAAAAACTGCAATTTTAATTGGCGGGATAGAAGCGAGCTTGCGTCGTTTTGCCCACTACGACTATTGGTCAAACTGTGTTATGCCTACATTATTGCAAGATGCACCCGCAGACCTTTTGTTGTATGGTATGGGAGAAACTACAATTAAAGCAATTTTAGACCTTGCGAAAAAAGGAGTTCCGCTAAAAAAAATACGCGAAGTTGCGGGAACGGCATATCTAGAAAAGCCCATTAATTTGAGCAAAAAACTACAAAAACAAATTGAAAGCGGTGATGTTATTACAATGCCATCTTTTGGTGAAGTATGTAGCGATAAAAAGAAATATGTGGAAGCATTTAATATTCAATATAAAAACAGCGAACACGTTTGTGCAAAACCTCTCATTCAGAGGCACGGCAAACTTGTGTTGGTTGCAAATCCACCACAAGCGCCTCTTGATAGCGATGCACTTGATTTAACATACACTTTGCCATATATGCGTGACTATCACCCAATGTATAAAGAAGGTGTGCCAAGTTTAACAGAAGTTAAATTTTCATTAACCGCAACAAGGGGTTGTTTTGGGGCGTGTAACTATTGTGCAATAACAATGCACCAAGGCAGAATTATAAGTAAGCGCAGCAAACAGAGCTTAATTACAGAGGCAACCGAACTTACAACAAAATCCGACTTCAAAGGATATATCCACGATGTGGGTGGCCCAACAGCCAACTTTAGGAACCCACCTTGCGCAAAACAAGCCACACACGGCAGTTGCGATAACAAGACTTGCATAGGCTTTACCCCTTGCAAAAACCTAAAAGCCGACCACAGTGAATATATGGATATCTTGCGCGCGCTTCGTAATATTGACGGCGTAAAAAAGGTATTTGTGCGTAGCGGAATAAGGTTTGATTACTTAATGATGGATAGTAATGTGAAATCCATTTTAAAAGAACTTGTAGAGCATCACATAAGCGGACAGTTAAAAGTAGCCCCCGAGCACTGCATTGACAGCGTATTAAAGGTAATGAACAAAACACCTTTTAGGGTATATAAAGAATTTTCCAAGCTATATCGTGACATAAACAAAGAGCGCGGCAAAGAGCAATTTCTAGTGCCATATCTAATAAGT
>JAWXUT010000100.1:0-6219 GCA_044426075.1 Bacillota bacterium | reverse complement strand
ACAAAGGTTGGCTATTGCGAGGGCTGTTATTCGCAGACCAGAAGTGCTAATATTTGACGATAGCTTCAGTGCTCTTGACTTTATGACAGATAAAAAATTGAGAACGGCACTTAAAGAAATAACAACAGAAAGCGCGACAATTATTGTTGCACAGCGTATTGGAACTATAATGGATGCAGACAACATAATAGTACTTGATGAGGGTAGCATTGTGGCACAAGGCAAGCACGAAGATCTTGTACATAACTGCGAATTATATAGGTCAATTGCACTTTCACAAATGAGCAAGGAGGAACTTGGACTATGATAGAACAAGATAACAAAAAACAAGAAAGTAAGTCCTCCAGCTTTAACTTAGGCGCAGCCCTTGGTGTGGGCGGTCCCGAGGTTCCGGAGTCAACTGATAGGGCAGAAAACTTTTCTGGCACGGTAAAAAGACTAATTAAATATCTAAAACCACAGATGTTTGCGCTTATTCTTATGATTATAATTGCAGCAATTGGTGCGTGGTTTGCAATTTGGGTTCCTGATATCTTGAGTAAAGTTACAGACGCCCTTATTGAAAAAATGCAGTTTTTCGTAAACATAAAACCTGTAACCGATGGCGGTAATGGCGACCTTGTTACATATATTGCCCCGCTTCTATTAACTTGTGCGGCATTATATGTATTAAATGCACTATTCCAATTAATAAGTGGTATGATTGCGGCTTCAATGAGCCAAAAGGTTGTTCGCCGTATGCGTACTGACGTTCGTGATAAGTTGGATAAAGTTCCACTTTCATACTTTGATTCAGTGCCAACTGGTGACACACTTTCTCGCGTTACAAACGATATCGAAATGGTTTCTATCACGCTGCAAGAGAGTATTAACCAAATTATAACCGGCTTTATGACTGTTGTTGGCGTATTTATAATGATGCTCCGTATAGACTGGTTGCTATCTATATTTGCACTTATCAGCTTGCCTTTCTTGTTTATCGCTTCAAGGCTTATTATTAAACGAAGCCAAGTTGAGTTCAGTAAACAACAAGCAAGAATTGGTAGGCTTAATGGTCATATTGAAGAAATGTACTCGGGGCATAACGTTGTTAAACTTTATTCGCACGAAAAAGAGAGCATTGAACAATACGAGGCAATCAATAAAGAACTCAAACAAGCTACACGTAAATCACAATTTTTGGCGGGTATAATTCTACCTTCTATTAAGTTTATAAACAACTTGTGTTACGTTGGTATCTGTGTAGGTGGTGGTTTTAGGGCTGGTTCTGGCGTAATTACCATTGGTGATATCCAAGCATTGTTGTCATACACTAGGCAGTTTGCTACACCTATTGAAACAGTAAGTAATATCGCAAACACCATTCAAACAGCTATGGCTGCAGCAGAACGTGTTTTTCAAGTTTTCGACCTTGAAGAAATGGGTGTTGAAGAGACAAACACTGTCTTCGATTATGATAGTATACAAGGTGCAGTTACAATGGAACACCTAGCGTTTTCATATGTAAAAGAGCGCAAGCTAATAACTGATTTGAGCCTTAATGTTAAAGCGGGTGAGTCAATTGCTATAGTTGGTCCGACTGGCGCGGGCAAGACGACGCTTGTTAACCTTTTGATGCGTTTTTATGAGGTTGATGCGGGCAGAATTTTAATTGACGGCGTTGATATGAAGAAGTATTCTCGCGATGATTTGCGCAGTTTATATGGTATGGTTTTGCAAGAAACTTGGCTATATAACGGTTCAATTGCAGATAATATTGCGTATGGAAACAAAAATGCTACGCGTGAACAGATAATTTCTGCCGCAAAAGAGGCATATGCTCACAACTTTATTGAAACTATGGAGCACGGTTATGATACAGTGTTAAATGAAGATGCAAGCAACATAAGCGCGGGTCAAAAACAGTTGCTTACAATTGCAAGGGCAATACTTAAAAATCCAAAAATCATCATTCTTGATGAGGCTACAAGCTCGGTTGACACACGCACAGAAGAGTATATTCAAAGCGCTATGCTTGCTATGATGGAAGGCAAAACAAGTTTTGTTATTGCTCACCGATTATCAACAATTAAAAATGCAGCTGTTATCCTTGTTATGAATCACGGTGACGTTGTAGAGCAAGGCAGTCACGATGTGCTTATGGCTAAACAAGGATTCTATTATTCATTATATAACAGCCAGTTTGCTGGTATTTCAGAAGAGGAGATAACCGCAGCGGCAAGTCAATTCGTACAGTCATAAACAAAAATGCACTTCTAAAAACGAGGTGCATTTTTCTTTATATTTAAAAATCAACTAATATCATTTGAGTTTTATTCTGCCATATGATATAATATTACTAACAAATATGTACTGCTATTTATTGCAGATTATATATTAATATTGTGCAAGCAGCACTTAATTATTTCGGAGGAAGTATGCCAACTTTTTTTAGCAATGTTTTTGATAACGTATCACCTGCCGCACCGCTAGGGCTAATTGTGCTAGAGGGCGCAGAAGCACTCGGCAAAAAGATAGATAATTATCTTGTAGATTGGTACAATCGTGATGTGGGTAATATGAACCCAAAATTCAAAAGAGAAACATTTATGTTAGATTGCAATTGCCCAAGGTTTACAACGGGTGACGGCAAGGCAATAATTGATGATAGTGTAAGGGGCATAGACCTTTATATCGTTGTTGATGTGGGCAACTACAATGTAAAATACGAACTTTATGGCGAAATGAATAGTATGTCACCAGATGACCATTTTGCAGATTTAAAGAGAATAATCAGTGCTTGTGGCGGTAAGCCTTCAAGAATAACAGTTATTATGCCTATCTTGTACGGTGGCAGACAACACAGAAGAAACAGTCGTGAATCTTTAGATTGCGCACAAATGTTGCAAGAGTTATTTGCAATGGGCGTAAAAGATTTAATCACTTTTGATGCACACGACCCAAGGGTGCAAAATGCTGTGCCACTTATGGGATTCGACAACTTTTTTCCAACATATCAAATATTAAAAGCTATCAA
Organism: Bacillota bacterium; assembly: GCA_044426075.1. Classification (GTDB taxonomy): domain Bacteria; phylum Bacillota; class Clostridia; order Christensenellales; family DTU072; genus JAWXUT01. Next base: position 3,203 of record JAWXUT010000100.1, on the reverse strand, counting down.
TAAAAACTTTAGCGATGTTAAGTTTGAACCAAATGAATTTATGGTAGTTAGCCCAGATGAGGGCGCTATGAACCGCAATATCTACTACGCATCAGTGCTAGGTGTTGATTTGGGTATGTTCTACAAAAGGCGCGACTATGCAAATATCGTAAATGGCAGAAACCCAATTGTTGCACACGAATATATCGGAATTGATGTTAAAGGTAAAGATATCTTTGTTGCAGATGATATTATTGCAACTGGCGATTCAGTACTAAGGCTTTGCCGCGAACTTAAAGAAAAGGGCGCAAGAAAAATCTTCCTAATGGCTACATATGGATTGTTTACAGAGGGTACTGCTAAATTTGACAAGGCTTATGAAGAGGGATTGTTCTCTGCTGTTGTAAGCACAAACTTGACTTTCACTCGTGAAGAAGTGGCAAACAGACCTTGGTTTGTATCTGCTGATTTATCAAAATATATCGCATATATTGTATCAGCTTGCAATCAAAACAAGTCAGTTTCTCCACTACTTAGCCCAACAGATAAAATTGATGACCTACTTGGTCGCAAAGATTAATGAAAGGAATCCTTTCTATATTTTCTAATGGAAAAAGTATAAAATTTAAGTATTCTATGGAATGCGAGTTTGTTGTTGCGGAATCTGGCAATAATATAACCGCATCCGTAGATGCAACTCTTCTTGGCACTAATGAGAATTTTGAACTTAGTGTTAGCAGAAACAGTTTTGCGATAAAGAGAAAACCTTTAGAAAAAAGCAACTTTTTAGATATTTTTGAACATAAACACAGTTTTCAAATGATGTGCCTTGGCGATAGTGGCAAAAATGAAACTATGGATATTGAACTCAACAATGAGTCATTAGTAATTATGCAAAACAACCTCAGCATCGAACTTGAAGAGAGCGGTTTTGAAATAAAAAGTAGAGCCTTTTTCAAAAAAGAAAACGCACGCACAGATAGGTTTAACATCACTATTAAAGGCGCAATTCTTGCAAATTAACTGCTGTTGTAACAAATTATAAATTTATATATAAGCTATACAACAACGGTTTATCGATAAAATAACAAAAACAAACAAAACATATAAAAAAACACATATTTTTCAGCTTCACAACAGCCAAATTTTTAAAATACTCTTGACAACGCAACAATCCTATGTTATAGTTAAGTTATGTTAAAGCAACACTGCAAAATATCCGCAATTATATTGGACTAAAATACTAAAATTTTGTAGTGATATTTAAGTGTATTGCATTGAATTTTTACAATTGTAAGAATATTTTATCGCGTTATTTAAATTCCCAAATCACAAGAAAAAATTTATATAAAGGGGCTATTATGAAAATATCATACTTAGGACACAGTTCTTTCAAGCTAACAGAAAGTACAGGTACAAGTATTATAACCGACCCATATGATGTAAGAAAAGTGGGCATCAAATTTCCTAAAGTGGCAGCAAATGCAGTTACAATAAGCCATAAGCACAGTGATCACGATGCATATGATGCAGTTGGTGGTGACCCTAAAGTTATAGATACAACGGGTGTGTTTAACATTGACGGCGTAAAAATTTATGGGTTTATGAGCTATCACGATGCACAAAAAGGGGCTTTGCGTGGCAAAAACATTATTTATAAATTCCGCATGGATGGCGTTGATATCTGCCATTTGGGGGATATAGGCGAGCCACTCACACCAATGCTAGCCGAACTTATTGGCAGTGTGAATGTATTGTTGATTCCAGTTGGTGGCATATATACAATTGATTCCAATGAGGCAAAATCATTTATAGATAGGCTTATGCCCGATGTGGTTATTCCAATGCACTATAAAACAGAAGGTAGCTTGATTGATGTGGATGCTGTTGACGAATTTATAGATGTTGCAGATGATATGGAAATAGTATATTCTAGTGAAAAAGAAATTGAATATGATAGAACAGATTTTGACAATGAAAGCACAACCATTGTTGTGATGAATAAAATTGATTGATATTGAATAAATAATTAGTAGGAGAGGTAATGAAATATAACAAAGAAACGCTTGAGCAAATGGATTTGTGGAAGTTGAGAGATTTAGCAACAAAGCTAGGATTAGTCGACAGCGGATTTGCATCTAGAACGATATTGGTAGAGTACTGTGTAGGTGTTTCAGCCAAAAAAAACACACCTAAACCAATAGGAGAAGAAGGCCAAGCAAAAAGGGGTAGAGGCAGACCAAAAAAAGAGGCAGCACCAGCACCAGTTGAACCAGATTTAGAAAAGGCTTCAACATTGCCTAAAAAAACAGCTGATATAGAGGAGCAAGATACCGCACCTAAAAAGCAGTTTGAGCCCAAACACAACAAAAAACCATTTGTTCCATTATATGACGGCAAAGCAAACAAGCCTTATAAAGATAGAAATTTTTCACAAAACGGCAAACCAAAAACGCAAGTTAAAGATTTTAGAGAAAATAAAGATTTTAAAGACAAACAGCAAGAATCATCACAAGAAGAGTACTCAGAGAGATCTGGAGTGCTGGAAATTTGTGCAGACGGATACGGATTTTTGCGTGCTGTAAATTATCAAAATGGTGAAACAGACGCATATATTGCCAACCAAAAAATTAAAAAATATGGTTTGAGGAAGGGCGATTTCGTAGTTGCAAGCGTTAGAAAAATTGAAGAAAACAGACCTTGGGGTGTGCAAGAAGTAAAGCTCATTAACGGCGAATCCCCAGAAAAAATGGAACGCAGAGTGAAGTTTGAATCACTTACACCAATTCATCCAGATGACAGAATCAAGTTAGAAATAGCGCATGAAAAGAGTGGTTTTGCGGTTCGCGCGATGGATTTAGTTTCCCCAATTGGCAAAGGTCAAAGGGGTATGATAGTAAGCCCACCAAAAGCGGGTAAAACAACACTATTAAAAAGCGTGGCAAAAAGCATAAGCATAAATTATCCCGAAGCGCACTTAATGGTACTATTAATTGATGAGCGCCCAGAAGAAGTTACGGATATGCAACGCAGCATAAGGGGTGAGGTAGTTTATTCAACATTTGACGAACTGCCCGACCACCACATAAAAGTAACCGAACTTGTGCTAGAGCGCGCAAAACGTATGGTTGAACTTGGTAAAGATGTTGTAATTCTGCTAGATAGTTTAACAAGGCTTACAAGGGCGTACAACTTAGTTATCAATCCAACTGGCAAAATCCTTA
>JAWXUT010000099.1:0-6232 GCA_044426075.1 Bacillota bacterium | reverse complement strand
CGGATTGATGAGCATCTTTCAACAACACCAACAATCAAATTAACACAATTTAAGCCTAATTGCAAACAAGTTCTGCTGTTAGGCTTTCTTTTTAGAAGGGTGTGAATTTTTGACATACTCGAAAATACGATTAATAACAAATGTTAAAATAATAACACAAAAGGGCTGCAAAGGAATGCAGCCCTTTTTAAAATGAAAATTAATAATGAAAAATGTGTTCCATTTTTGATTATTTACTATGATTTGATAGCATTAATTGGTTTCATATTTGATATTTTAAGTACTGGGATTGCAGTAGCCATAATTATTATCCCTATTATTATTGATGCGGATATGGCAAATGGCGCGGCTGATAGCGTTAGTATTTCTATTGAACTTACCACGGCTCCATTTAAAAATACCTCTATTGCGTAGCAAATTATTTCATTTACGGCGTAGGTCATAAGTGCGATTCCAACCATAGTTAACGCTGTTATAAAGAAACATATTATTGCTGATTCTATTAAGAATATTTTAAGAACATCGCGTTTTCGGCTGCCCAATGCGCGCAAAATTCCAATTTCACGCTTCTTGCCCATTACAGATACTGACATAAAGTTGAATAATAGCGCCACTGAGAAGATTCCCATTAAGTAGCCAATGTACGTTAATATGGTTTTTGCAATGCCTAAATAATTGTATATTGTATATACCGCGTCTGATGTTGAGTTGGCGTGATACAGCATTAGCCCGCTGCCAGTTTCGGAGTCAAATGAGCCAACATCACTCCAGAAATCCGTCATTACATCTATATCACCAAATATATTGCCCCAAAGTGAACCAGTGTTTGTGAGCACTTTTGTAAGCGTTTCGCATGTTGTGTCGGATACAAATACCACCATACCCATATCGCTACTTATATAGCCTCTATCTTCAACAGATACGGAGTCGTATTTAGATGTGCTTGTGTAATCGCCAACTGCATCATAATACTCAAATACACCTACAATTTTTACCGTGTTTGACTTTACTGTTGCACTCATTGTTGAGTTGTTGCAACTTATTTTTGTGGTGTAGGGATAGTATGTGCTTCGCAAATTTTCTGTTGTGTCAATTTCATCGTTGGTTTTATATATACTTTCAAAATAGTTGCTACTTACAATAATTTCATCATCTTTTAAATTGACTTCGCCCGTTACAATTACGTATGTTTGCCCGTCAATTACAATGGCTTCGCCTACATCTGGATTTCTTGCAAGCCACTGTGCGTTTACCCTAATCATTACATTTTGCAACATATTAATGCTGTCATTTTGTACGGTTTTTGATAAATAGAAGGTCTTAAATTGCCCACCGTCAGCAAAAAACTCTGCAGCAAATGTTTCACAAACTATCAAATTGTTGTAAAGATTATTGAAATTATACAAGTATGTGTATTGTTCCATTGTAATATTGTTTGCATTTATACTATCGCCCATTATTACTGTTATAACAGAACTAAGATTGTTGCTGCAAATGCCGGTGATATCATAGTAAGTGCCTTCAATATAAATGCCATTTACAAATGATAAAAACGAATCCGCAAATCCTTCAAAAACAAATGCGCATAAATCAGCGCTTGTAAACACACCTAATTCAGTTGATTGCCCGTTTAGTTCGGTTAAAATTGCAGTTAGCAAATCGGTTTTATTGGTGTGATATGTATCTGCTAGTATTGTGTCATCTAAATTCATAACCATATCTAAAAACACAATAAAAAATAATTCGTCCGCAAAATAATCGCCAAAAACCGTTTGTAAGGTGTCGGGTGAATACAAAAATAACAAAAATGCCATTATCTCATTTAACGCAACTTCGTCATTTTCTGTGGGATAATCACCATAAAGAGTGTAGCCCATATTTTCTAATTTTTCTTGGGATGAAACTGTTAATCCGCTTATAGCTGTGTTTAAATAGTCGTTATAAACATCATCTTCAACGTAATACTCGTATCCGTTTAATGTTATTATTTCTGAAAATTCGAAGTCGGGATAATTCTCTTGCAAATAAGCCATTGTAGAATCTGAAATATAATCCATATCGTATTCTGCAGTGCCATAAGTGCTATTCAGCGAACCCTTGCGCACAATTATAGAGGTGTCGCCCACATTTTCCATAGTGTAATAACTGCTAATTTGCACATCATAATTATTTATAACTTGCCCAAATCCGAATATGGTTACCGCAACTACAACAAGTAATATTGTAAAGATAAGCCTTATTTTTTTTGACATTACACTGCTAAGTGCAATTCTGAACGCCGTTTTGTTTGGAAGCGATGCTTGCTTTAGATCCAATTTTGGTGTGTTTTTGCTGATGTGGTTTTTTAAAAGTGGTGACGTGAAGTTTGCAACGAAATTCTGTGTGTCGCGGATAACTTTGCCGTCTCCAAAAGTTATTATTCTGTCGCCAAAACGCGCAGCTGACTCGTGGTCGTGCGTTACAACAATAATTAGTTTCTTTTTTGAAAGCTCTTTTAATATATTGAAAATTTGGTCGCTAGTTTTGCCGTCTAGATTGCCAGTAGGCTCATCTGCAAGAATAATGTTAGGGTCTTTTGACAACGCACGCGCAATAGATACACGTTGTTTTTGTCCGCCCGATAACTCGCTAATTTTGCGCTTGGTTAGCCCAGCTAGCCCGATATCTTCTATTAATGATGTTATATATGCTTTATCAACCTTGCGATCTTGTAGCTCTGTTGCTAGCGCCACATTGTCATAAACATTAAATTCGGGCATCAAATTGTATTCTTGAAAAATAAAGCCGATATGCGTGTTGCGATAACTATCAAAATCACTATCTTTAAATTCTTTGTTAGAAGTGCCGTTTATTATAATTTCGCCTTCATCTGTGGTATCTAACCCGCCTATTGCGTTCATTAGAGTGGATTTGCCGCTACCACTTCTGCCTAAAATAAAAACAAGACCCGTATCGCCAAATGCCAAATTGACATTATTTAAGGCGGTGCAGTCTGTACCTTTTTTAGAAACATAGGTTTTTTTTAGGCCTCGTAGTTCGAGCATTAATACCCCTCACAATTTGCTTTTCATAATAAAATTTATGTAACTTTATAATACTATATTACTTTACCTTTGTCAAACATAAAGTCTTAATAAAATAAATAGCGGCATTGGTAGTTTTAATAAATTCTATATACCCGTATGTGGGTATCCGTTTGGGCGGTTAAAACAAAAATTTTTCATTTATTTTAGGAATGTTGTATTTTTCTGTTGCAATTAAATTAAAATTGTGGTAGAATATATAATGCCGCACAGAAGAGGCACTAAGTCTGTTATTAAACAGCGCCTAGATGGCGAGTCCTAAAGGGAGGTATACGCAATATGTACGCAATTATAGCAACAGGTGGTAAACAATACAAAGTTGAGCAAGGAAATGTGCTTAAAGTTGAATTGATGGACGTAGAAGCTGGTGATAAAGTTAAACTTGATGTTTTATTTATCAACAAAGATGGCGAAATTCTTACTGGCGATGCAGTTAAATCAGCATATGCAACAGCAGAGGTAATCATCAACGGCCGTGGCAAAAAAATTGACATCTTTACTTACAAAGCAAAGAAGAATGTTCGTAAAAGACAAGGTCACAGACAGCCATTTACAAAAATCAAAATTCTAGAAATCGTAGGCTAACAATGACAACAGTCAAACTTTTATTTATTGGAGAAAATATAACAGAAGTTGAGTGCAAAGGTCACACAGGTTACGCAAAACATGGTCAAGATATCGTGTGCGCAGCAGTGTCATCAATCATTCAAACAGCCCTATTGGGGTTAACTAAGTTGTGTGAGTCCCCAGTTGAACAAAAGGTTGGCGACGGATACATTAAGTTTAGCATATCCACACAAACCGAGCAAGATAGAGTTGTTGCGCAAGCAATACTCCAAACTATGCGATATGGTGTGTTGGATTTGGTACAAGGTTATCACACCTATATAAAATTGGAGGAAACAAGAAATGTTTATTAATATTCAATTATTTGCACATAAAAAGGGTATGGGTAGCTCAAGAAACGGACGTGACAGCGCAGCCAAAAGACTTGGACCAAAAAAGTCTGACGGACAAGCAGTTAGAGCCGGCAATATCTTAGTAAGACAGAGAGGAACTAAATTCCACCCTGGCGCAAATGTAGGCATCGGTAAAGATGACACATTATTTGCACTTATCGATGGTTTTGCAAAGTTTGAGCAAAAAGGCCGTAACAAAAAGCAAATAAGCGTTTACGCAGAAGCTAAATAGTAAAAACCACTCTATGATATATCAAATAGAGGGCAATAAAATTATAATTACGGAGATAGAAGACTTTAATCCACAGCACATTTTAGACTGCGGGCAAGTGTTTAGATATCAGCAAATAAACTCGGGCTACAAAATATTTTCGCAAAATTTATTTTGTAGCTTGATTTATGATAAAGACCGTGTTATAATAGAAACAACAGATATAAATTACTTTGTTACATACTTTGATTTAGACCGTGATTATGGTGCTATCAAACAACACCTTTTGGGATACCAAAAAATGCGTGCACCAATTGAGCACGGTAGTGGCATAAGGATTTTAAATCAAGATAAGGCGGAAATGATAATCTCGTTTATTATCTCTGCAAACAACAACATACCTCGTATAAAAACGATAATCGAGCGATTGTGTTCGGCAATCGGGCAAGATATGGGGGATTACAGAGCCTTTCCTACAGTGGAGGCGTTGGCGCAACAAGATGAAGCGTTCTACCGTTCAATAGGGGCGGGTTATAGGGCAAATTATCTAGTGAGCACCGCACGCGCATTGCGTGAGGGATTTAATCTTAATTGTGAGGCAATGTCTTACACAGAGGCGCGCAAACACCTAATGAAACTTAAAGGCATAGGCGGCAAGGTAGCAGATTGCATACTGCTATTCGGATATCATAGGCAAGATGCTTGCCCAACCGATGTCTGGATAGAGCGGGCATTTATTTACTTGTTTGGTGAAACCACCATAACTCGTGAGGCGATGTCAAAAAAACTGTCAGAGCATTTTGGAGGGCTCGGCGGTTATGCGCAACAGTATCTATTCTATTACATAAGAGAAAAAAACAATCAAAAAATTTCCAAAGTGGAGGAATAAAAATGGACAATAAACCTAAAATGATTATCTTAGCAGATATCGCTAGTTTGAGGGTGACATGTGCAGGCTTTAAGCAAATCGTTAAGAATCTTGAAGCTAAATATGAGGTAGTTTCTTGTAAATTCTACAGCTATGTTGCAAAACGCAATCGTGACTTCAATGAATATATTTCAGCTAACGGTTTTGGCGTATCACTTCCAAGCGCATCACGCAGACGTAACAAGTTAGATTGCAATCAAGTAATTGATGCTGCTGCAATCGCTGCTCGTGGTAATGTTGATGCAGTTGGTTTAATTACTGGCGAAGGTGATATCCTTCCAGTAGTAGCACTTTTAAAAGAAGTAGGTATTGAAGTTTTTGATATCAACGTAGCAGAAGGCAAATATACTTCAGTTTACACAGATTTCATTGCTGTTCCAACTTCAGCTTTAAGAGAAGGTTACACAGCTCCAGCAACTAAAGTACAAACAAAACGTGCACCTAAACCAGTTGTTGCTAAAGCTAAGGTAGAAAGCGATTATCTAGTTCAAGCAAGACAAGTTCTTAGCGGAAATAGTATTCTAGCAAAACACCGTAAATAATCTGTAGCAATACATATTAAAATAATAGGCATAATTAAATAGTTGTGGAGAATGGCTCTACGGCAATTTAGTTATGCCTTTTTCATATAAAAAGGAAACATAATTAATGAAGCCAAACAAAGTTGCAAATCTGTCCGCATCCATATGAAAATAATAATTAGGATTGATTGCAGTCTGCCGACGGCATAAGGAACGGGCGTCAGAGACTACCACCCTACAATCTTATACATTGCGTTTCTCCATTTGTTCGGCGATTGCACCCACCAACGGCGTAAACGGGCAAAAAGGATTGCGGGCGTCAGAGGGCTAACGTACTACGATTATATGTGATTTGCTAACATATACAATCAAGCCTTTATGGGTTCTTAATTTTTCATTTAAATATGGATGCGGGAGCCAGAGGACTGAACTGTACCCACAAAAATGGACACATATAAAAATGTAAATCAGCAGGCACCCCCGTTTTGTGGACAGTTTACGAAAGTGGATTGTGCCCACAAAAATGGACA
>JAWXUT010000098.1:0-6267 GCA_044426075.1 Bacillota bacterium | reverse complement strand
GCAAGTATTTTAGTTCAGCGAAGGAAGTGGCAATAGAAGAAGTAGAGTGTGTCCCTTCGCATATTTATTGTATCGCAAAATATATCCGCGTAAAGGGTTATAACAAAAACAAGTTTTTGCAGTTTTGCATTATATTTTTTTAAAAGCTCAGAAAATAGCAATAGAATAAGGCAGATATGGGTGCAATCGTGGAACAAATGGCGAAACGCAATGTATAAGATCGTAGGGTGCGTTAGTCCCCTGACGCCCGCATCCATATTAAAATTATTGGCAATAATAAACGTAATTTTACAAGTTTACATCGTCGTTTCCTTGATACTTAAATAATCAAACAATAGAAATAACCCAAACTTGCGATAAGGTGGCGGGCGTCAGAGGACTAACGCACCCTACGATTTTATGATTTATCCGTATAAACAATAACGGCGAACGAATAAGCAACGGCGCAGACATTGCAAAATGGATGCGGGCGTCAGGGGACTAACGCACCCTACAATTGTATAGATTATGCGTTTAAACAACAACGACGCTTATATATAATTTTATCCTCAACTTCTTCACTATTACTTATTACTTCAAACAGCCCCACAAAAATGCAGGGCTGTTTTGTGAAATATGGCTTTTTACGTAAAAACGCGGAGTTTGCGTGCATAACAAACAAAGCCCCACTCGTACAAAGATGAGTGTATACGGACATACTCGATTCTTTGGACTAGTGGGGCTTTGTGAAGTTAGGTGCGTGAAATACGCGTTTTTACTAGATGCGGACTTTTACAACAACCCTCTTTTCTGTAATTGACACGCCTTCCTCGAAGTTTCTGGATGGCATATGGGCGTCATTTGGGAAGAGGATTAGGAATTCACCGGTTTTAAAAGTTAGAATGTTCATGGTTTCGTTGCCTTGGTGAAATTCGATATCCTTTTTGTAACCATAGTGAGTGTCAAATTCGGTGATATCTGCTACACCAAATTTTTCTAAACCGTCGGCCAAGTATTGCACATCGATATAGTTGCGGTGTGTTTCCCATTCGTCGTGGTTTATTGGAGTTGTTTTTGCAGCGTTAAAAACCATTGCATAAACCTCTTCGCCGTCAATTGGAATGATACCTTCTGGTTCGTTTCCGTCAAGATTTAATAAAAAATTGAATGCTTTATCAAAATTTTTGTATGCGCCAACATAGTTGTTGATGTTTTCTATTTTATCGTAAATCATATTTTGCTCCTTATTTATTTGCTATTGTTATTTTATCATATTGATGTATATTAGTCAATGCTTTGTTGCACTTCTTCATACACCGCAGTGTAAGAAGTGATATATGTTGCAACCTCAATTTCTGGACTCCAGCCAACAAATTTATATTTTGTGCCGTCTCTTACAATAAATTCTTCCATATCTGGCGGGGTGGGCATTTCGCCATAATTCACTATAACGCTTGATAGTTCTGCACCAGATACGTCATCTAAAAAGTAAATTGTATATTGAATAGTGCTAGTATCTTCCCAAATCGCATAAAATGTTATTGTTTCCGTTATTTCTATAGCATTAGAAACTGTTTCTGTGCTAGTTTCAGTTGTTGCCCAACCTTTTAAGATATAACCGTCACGGCTCACATTGTTATAATCCGCTAGATAAATAGTTGAATTATAATTTTCTTCAATTTCAATAGTTGTTGCATTGTCATTAAAGAAACCACCATTTGCGTCAAATGTAATAGTATATGTAAGTGGATCCGCATCATAAACTGCAGTGTATGTTACATCTGCTGTAGCAACTGAAACCGCACATTGCACGCCGTCAACCGCCCAATAACTGAATGTGTATATAGCATATGTGTTTTTGCTATCTGCAACTGTTGGGGCTTCGGGCATTGTGTTTTCTGCAATAGTATACACTACCTCTACATCTTTAAAATACTCCGCATCCATATAACTAAACACTATTGTATATTGTTTAATCCAAACGGCTTCTACTGTTATATCGCTTGTTATGGTTACACTTTCTACTGTTTCGGAACCCCAAACCCAACCTATAAATAAATATCCTTCTCTTTCTAAATAGGTGGATAATATGACTTCTGTGCCGTAGTCATATGCCTCTTCAAGCGCTGTGCCGTCTGTAAATGTGCCGTCTGCTATATCATATGTCAAGGTGTATTCGTTTAACTCTTTTAAAAATTTTGCTGTATATGTTGTGTCTGCTGTAACGCTAGAAATAACTTTATCCCATCCAATAAATGTATAAGTATATTCAAACAACTTCACATTATCTACAGTGGGCACGGTTGGCATATCGCCCTCTTCTAATATTTCACGGGATACAAGCGCATTGTCGTAACCCATAAACCACACGGTGTATATTGCTTTCCAAGTGGCGTAAACTGTTGTATCTTTGGTGATTGTAACTTCTGCCACAACTTCATCATTTAAAGTCCAGCCGTAAAAATTGTATCCTTCTTGCGTGGCTACGGCGTCTAGCGCAACTATTGTGCCATATTCAACCGTTATAGTTGTTGTATCGCACTCGCCACCCATTGCGTCAAGGGTTAAAGTATATGTATTTGTGATTTTTTCATATTGTGCGGTGTAAACTACATCTGCTGTTGCCGCCACAACTTCACTATCCCAACCAATGAATTTATATGTTATTTCGGCTGAAACCTTATCAGAAACGGTGGGAACTGTGGGCACAACCCAACAACTTACCATAGCGCTGCGCAAGGTGGAACCGTCACTGTCAACAAACTTTACACTGTACTGCACGTCGGAGGCAAACTTAGCATATAATGTTGTGGTTTCTGCTATTATAGCATTTGCGTCGAACACTTCTTCATACTGCGCATCAAGATACCAGCCCATAAATCCATATCCCTCTAAAGTGGGGTCATTGGGGAGTTCAACTGCGCTGTCACCACTAACTTCAAGGCTCACATAAAGCTCGTCGCCAACCATAAAGTTTACGGCAATACTTTCATCATCAACCGAGCACGCAGTAAAAACAACCGCTATGCTTATTATAAGTATTAAAATTATTGCAATCTTTTTGCAAGCCATAATTAACCTCTCTTTAGTAACGGGCGTCGCCGAATTCTGCACCACTTTTGCAGAGTGCTTTTATATCTGTACCCGCTTTAAATGTTACCTTTATTACTATTGGTTCACCACAAAACCTATCGCAACTAATATCATATATATGAAGATACTCATTAGCCCAACTCAATCTTTTATGGTATGTTGGGATTCTGTCTAGCGCAATTTGGGGTACTGAACCGTCATTTAGCACTTCTACCGCTAACGGCATAACTCTAATTGGATCCAACACTAAACCACTTGTTTCGCCACCGTTAGATAAATGGATATACATTATATTATCCTTAAATGTGGTATGTATGTGTGGCTTGCCTTTAAACAGATTTGCTGATGTTGTTCCGCTGTAGCTTTCGGATATTTTATTGTACCACCCGCCTATGTTGTCTATTAAATCAACCGCCTTTTGTGGTATTTTCCCGTTTGCCATTGGGCCTACATTTAGCAGATAATTTCCGCCCATTGCAAGCACTTTTGCCATACTTTGTTTTAGGAAGTTTGCGGTGTAATAATCTTCATTACTTCTGTATCCCCAAGACTGCCAACCCACCGATTGACACGCTTCTGTGGGCCGTGCAAACACTTCGCCATTTGGAATTTTTCGCTCTGGTGTTGCAAAATCGCCCGCATCGTATCCCCTATTGTTAATTAAAATATTGGGTTGCAGACTGCGCACGTGTTCGTTTATAGACTTGTCTTTTATATGTGGTGGGATATCCCAAAACAGCGTGCTTATTGTGCCATAATTGCTCATAAGTTCGGTTATTTGCGCAAGAAGATAGGCTTTAAACGCCTTTCTGTTAGGCTTATCCGTTTTGCGTGGCTTTATTTGATGCGTACTTTTTCTGTTATAAGCGTTCTCTTGATGCCAATCGGGAATAGAATAATAAATCGACAACGCCATATCGTGCTTCAAACAAGCCTCTTGCAACATTTTCAACACATCTTTGCCGTAAGGCGTGTTTGTGATGTTATAAGAAGTGGTGGCAGTGTTCCACATACAAAAGCCGTCGTGGTGTTTTGCGTGAAGCAAATGTACTTCATTCCGGCATTTTTTGCCATAAGAACCCACTCTTCTGGGTCATATTCGGTTGGATTAAAAGATTTATGTAAGAGTTCATAATCCGCCCTATCCATTTTAGTGCGCAACAAATGTTGTTCGTGATAAGCGGGCAGCGAGTAAACTCCCCAGTGCACAAACATACCAAAAGGCGCTTTGTTGTGCCAATTTAGATAAGCAGTTTTCGTGTCCATATCAACCTCGCAAATATGATAGAAACATTATACACCTTAACCAAGTCAATGTCAATACATACTATCCGGTAGCATTAGCACAAGGGCGCAGTTTTTCATAGAATATTATAATGGATGCAAAATTCCATATTAAACAACAAGGAGTAATAGTATGAATTACAGAAACATAAATTGTGGCGAGCCACAGAACAATGGTTGTTGTAATCCGTGTTGTGCGGGGCCACGCGGTCCAAAGGGCGCAACTGGAGCTACAGGCGAAGACGGCGAATCTGACATCGTAACAATAGGCACAACTACAACTGGTGAAGCCGGCACTGAAGCCCAAGTAGAAGACACAACGGGTTCACCAAACCATATATTAAACTTTACAATACCAAAGGGCGAAGACGGTGAAGACGGCGTTGCAGAAACTCTTGCAGTAGGCACTGTATCCACTGGAGCAGAGGGCACGGAAGCCAAGGTTGAAGATGTAACTGGCGGCCCCGACCACATATTAAATTTCACAATCCCCAAAGGTGACACCGGCGATAAGGGTGATACAGGAGACAAAGGAGAGCGTGGCGACACGGGAGCCACTGGACTTACTGGAGAAAAGGGAGACACCGGTTGCAAGGGCGATAAAGGTGACACTGGCGCACAAGGTTTACAAGGCGAACGCGGTGACGTTGGTGCTACTGGATTAACTGGTGACAAAGGCGAAAAAGGCGATAAAGGCGACACGGGTGTGCAAGGCTTGCAAGGCGAGCGTGGCGACATTGGTGCTACTGGTGCAACTGGCGACAAAGGCGAAAAAGGCGATAAAGGTGACACGGGTGTGCAAGGCTTGCAAGGTGAGCGTGGCGACACGGGTGCTACTGGTGCAACGGGTGCACAAGGCGCACAAGGAATTGCGGGGCCTCAAGGCATACCTGGCGTACAAGGTGTTACGGGTCCACAAGGTGTTGCGGGCGTGCAAGGTATTACTGGCCCAAAAGGCGACACTGGTTGTGGGCTTGTTGGCGAAAAAGGCGACACTGGTATTCAAGGCCCTCCAGGTGAGTGTTGTGACACAGCTTGTTCGGAGGCGATGTCTGAATTCATAAGTGATTTGAGCGCAAAACAGATTGATATTCTTGACAGTGTAATAATAAAGGATAATGAAAATTTACCCCAAGCGGTGGTTTCATTATATAGTGATTCAACTATATGTTGCACCGAAGGTCACGCACTTAAGAATGTAATAATCCCCGACAACAGCACAACATACACCGCGTTATATAGTGCGCTTAGCGGAACAATAGATGATGTTCTTGTTACAAATATACTAGCAATATGCAAAACGGTGGCAATAGACGCCTCGGTTGAAACAGAAATTGGCGCTTATCTTGCAGACTACAACTTACCAAGCCCCAACAACGCAAGCAGCTGTCAGCGGAATATTGATATGTATAACTTTATACAATCATTTATTGCATTCAACATATGCGACACATTGAGCATTGCCGTGGAGTGTTGTGGTGACATCGAACTGTTTAAAGCAGTAACCCCTCTTGCCGTTTCAACGGGCTTATTTAAATTTTCCGCCATAACAGAAACGGGCGAAGAGCGTATTGTCATTTTGTCACTATGTTCGATATCGCGACTATGGTACAACTGCGAAGATAACACCATAGACTAACACAATGTATAAGATTGTAGGGTGCAAACCCGCAAGCGGGTTGAGTGAATAGTTTGTTTCGTGGAACAAATCGCAAAACGCAATATATACGATTGTAGGGTGCGTGAACCCGCAAGCGGGTTGAGTGAATAGTGAAGTTTCGTGGAACAAATGTCAAAACGCAATGCATATAGATTGTAGGGTGCGGCAGTCCCCTGCCGCCCGCAATCCAATTTGCCCGTTTACATCGTTGGTGGGTGCAATCGCAGAACAAATGGCAAAACGCAATATAT
>JAWXUT010000002.1:18493-37659 GCA_044426075.1 Bacillota bacterium | reverse complement strand
CGGTATGGGATATGATGCAATGGTTCCTAACAGCGTATTTATTGCTGGGGAGTTGGGCAGCTTGTGGGGTGTGTCGTTCAGCTATTTTAAAGGCACAAAATGGCTAAATGCGCAAGATTTTATAAAAGAACCTCCACTTTATAGCGCGGGTGACACCAATGCAAAATATAGATATATGTGTCACGGCAACTTGATGGTTAGCGCTGTTGAATACAGCAAAAGGGCAACCGTACTTACCTTGAGTTCGCTTGCAAAAATGAGAATAAGAGTTACATTGTATCCGCTATCAAACATAAATTCTACGGTTGATGTTGTGGAAGGCGTTGTTGTTGGCAGTGCAAATGAGCGTGCGATAATAAAGGGTGAATCTAATCTTACTGATAATGATATAGTTTTTAAGGATAGATACGAAATTATATACGATGATTGCGACAAAAAGGAGCATATTGCTTGCCATATTTATAGTGGAGGCAAAGGCGAGTTTGAAAAAGAGCAAAAAGCAGTTACATATGAATGCCATTTGACGGAAGAACACGCAAAGCTAACACTATATGTGGTAGTTGGCGGCAAAAAAGATCTTGAATATGTGCCAGATAAAGAAGAACTTCACCGCGGTGTTGTGCAAGCAGAACGCAATTACACTGTTTCAAAGGTAGCGGGAAGCGGCAGTTTAGCCCACAGCGCTGTTGATGTTTCAAACAACATAATTAGGCATAAAACATACAATGCAATGAGGCAAAGTTTCCATTATATTGAGAACAGAGCGCACGCAAATAGCAATTATAACTATGAACCAACTGCAGCTGCCATTGGCGGATTGTTGTCTACTTTTGTGCAAGACACCAGTTGTGACCAGTTGGAATTATATGCAGATGAAACAATTATAGGCGCGCTATCAACTTGGATATCTTTTTGCAGAACACGAGATAAGCGTTTGCTGGAAGAGGCGGTTCCTAAGTGGAAAAGCGCATTAAGAGCATCGCCAGATTTGGTTGTAAGTTCGCCAAGCACACAGAGGGAAGTCGCCTATAAAATGACGGGTTCACCACTTAAAGAGGTGTCGCGCGCAGCTATTTATCCTGTTGACTACAACTGTTATAAGATAATAGCGTTAGAGATAGCAAGCAAGGCAAACCGCATATTGGGCAGAAAATTTGATGCAGATAACTTTGCAGAAATCGTGGCAGTGTATCGCAAAAATTTACATAAAATGTGTTACAACAGTGCACTAGGAATTTATATGGATAGATATGTAGGTGGCGATTTTGTAGGGGCTTATGGTGCCACATCACTATTGCCATTGGTTGCAGGTGTTGTGCCTAATGTAGATATACTAAGTGCAATGCTTTTAAATATTTGGGACCCCAAAAAGCTGAATGTTAAGTACCCAATCCCCACAATTTCAGCAACTCACCCTTATTATTCATTAAAGAGAAAAAAGAGTGACGGCAGAACAGTTGAAGCGTACAATGAGTATGCGGGTAGTGTGCTTCCACATTTAAATTATATGGCGTATCTTGGCGCTGTTAGATATGGGATAAATGATTTATCTGCGCATATAGCCACAAAGTCGGTTGATATGTGGGCAAGGTATCACGAAAAATATGGTTGTGTACCACAAGAGCTGCTCCCTAACTTCAAATTTGAAAATGACAAGCAAAGCGATGCGTTATCAAGCGGACTTATGGCAGTTATGGGTATGCAAGAATTGATTGATGTGGAGTATTTTAATAATGATTTGCGCCCAGCGTTGCGCTTTGGCACACTTGCTAGCGGTGAACACAAACTTGTAAACACCAAAATTTTTGATAGAAATATGAGTATAAGTATTTTTGACGATGTAACCACGTTATCTGTTGACGGGCACGAAGTGTTTGAGGCAATTGGTGGTAGTGTAATTGTCAGAAATTTAACAGAAGAGCTTGACGGATTATCCTTTTTTATATACGCAAAAGACAATGTTACTGTATCTATTGCAAGCCCCGTATTATTATCGGGTGCGGGCACTGATGACACATATCGATTTAATATTCAAGAGGGCAAAAGTCACGTTTCTATTGCTAAAAAGCGCATAAACATTACAAGAGCGTAGCACAAAATTCGTGTAGGGTTAAAATAACTTGACAATGCGCGCGCGTTGTAATATACTATTTGTAAGTTTAATAACTTATCAATTGTAAACAGAAAACAAATAAGCTAGTGTGAGGGAGTATGGTAATACTTTTAGATGTTGGCAATACCAACATAAAAATAGGCGTTGTTGAGGGTAAAAAAATTCTTAGGACTTTCCGTATCGCAACTGACCATAACAAAACAGCAGATGAATATGGTATGGTGTTTTTGGAGTTAATCACTACGGTTGGCTATTCATTTAGCGATGTAGAAGGAATAATTATGAGTTCTGTTGCACCAGCGCTTAACTACACAATTGAGCATATGTGCATGTATTATACTAAAAAGAAACCTATTATGGTCACCAGTGAATTAAATTTAGGTATCGGCTTAAATTACACAGTGCCAGCGGAATTGGGGTCTGACAGAATAGTAAATGCGGTAGCAGTACATAATTTGTACGGAGGGCCGGCAATCACGGTTGATTTTGGAAGCGCAACAACTTTCGGAATGATAGATAAATACGGCAACTTTTTAGGTGGTGCAATTGCCCCCGGAATAAAGTCTAGCGCGGAGTCGCTTACAAATACAGCAGCAAAATTGCCACGTATTGAGTTGGTTCGCCCACAATCCATAATCGGCAAAACCACAATTGCAAATATGCAAGCGGGTATAATATACGGATTTACTGGACTAGTTGACGGCATCATAACACATATGATTGAAGAAAGCGGATACAGCGATGTAAAGGTAGTTGCAACGGGCGGAATGAGTCAGTTGGTAACCGCAACAAAAAACAGCACAATAACAGTAGTCGATAGAGCATTATCTCTAAAAGGATTACAAATATTATATGAATTAAATAGCAAGGAGAACAATAAATGAAAAAGATAGGCGTAGCACTACTTGGGCTAGGAACAGTTGGCGGCGGAACATACAAAATTTTGACCGAAAACAGAGAATACATCAAAAAAACACAAGGAATAGACCTTGAGATTATGCACATTCTTGAAAAGAATATGGATAGAGTGCGTGAGTTAGGTATAGATGAGAGCATTGTTTCTTGCGATATAAATAACATCACAAACAACAAAGACATAAGCATAGTAGCAGAGTTCTTTGGTGGAATAGAGCCAGCAAAAACATTTTTGATTGCATCATTAAAAGCGGGCAAGAGCATAGTAACAGCAAACAAAGAGTTGTTCAGCAAAAACTGGTCAGAAATGGAAGTTGCAGCAAAAGAAGGCAATGCAGGATTGTATTTTGAAGCAAGTTGTGTAGGTGGCGTGCCAATTATCCGCACATTGACAGCGGGCTTACAAGGCGACAAAATATTATCTATTATGGGAATATTTAATGGAACCACAAACTATATTTTAAGCAAAATGGCAGATGAAGGGCTAGAATATGCAGATGTTTTGGCAGAAGCACAACGCTTAGGTTACGCAGAAGCTAATCCATCAGCAGACGTAGATGGATTTGACAGCACCTATAAGCTATCAATACTATCAACACTAGCTTTTCAAAAGAAAGTTCCAATCGATAAAATTTATCGTGAAGGAATCAGCAAAATTGAAAGGCAAGATATTGAAATCGGAAAAGAAATGGGCTACACTTTAAAACTACTAGCAATCGGCAAAAACGATGGCGAAAAGGTAGAAGCACGTGTGCACCCAGCATTTATTGAAAATAATCACCCATTAGCAACAGTAAAAGGCAGCTTTAATGCTGTAATGCTAGAAGGTGACAATGTTGGCGACATTATGTTGTACGGCAGAGGTGCAGGCGATATGCCAACTGGTTCTGCAATTGTATCAGATATCGTATATTGTGCAAAGCAAACAGAACACAAATATTGTGCTTTTGACAACACCGTTGCTGGCGTTATCGATGAAGACTTCAACGACGATTTTGCTTGCAAATACTACATCCGTATGTCTGTTGCTGATAAATCTGGCGTTCTTGCAAAAATCGCTAGCGTATTTGCAAAATATAGCATCAGCATCAACACATTGCAACAAACTCAACACGACCAAGATGCCAGCATAGTATTTATGCTTCACAACACCGGTGAAAAAGCACTAAACAAATCAATCAGCGAAATTGCATCACTAGCAGAGGTGATAGATGTAGACGCCGTAATCAGGGTCGTTTAATCCGCAAAAAAATATTAATAGATATAAAAAGGGGCTGTAAAGAAAAAATCTTTATAGCTCTTTTGTTTAATGAAAAATTAAGAATGAAAAATTAAGGATAAAATTATATAATCGCCATTATTTGCGCAATGGATAAATCGGGGCGGAATCTGTCCGCCCGCATATGGGTTAAAAACTTTGTGCTATTAACGTAAATAAATATATTAATGAGCACACTGTTGGAATCACTATAACAAAAATGCCTATAGCTTTTATCCAATTGTACATATTTTTTTGTTTGACTTTATTTTCATTGTTCTGGCACGCAATAGACATAAGTAAAAGGTCTTTTGTTGTGAGATTTTCTGCGTGATATCTGTAAAAACTTTTTGTCTGTTTGCCCGATGTATCGGTTTCAATTTTAAAAAATATGTCGCAGGGTAGCTCATTTTCACTTTTGTTTGCAAGTGTCAAATGTTCTTCCGCACTGCACTCAATATAGGTGATGAGTTTGTTGTCATAAAGTAGTTTATAATCTATTAAACTTTTCATTTTGTATTCAGTATCCATAATTACCTCCAACAAGATTGTATCATAACAAAGTGCTAAAGTCAATAGCGAATATTATTTGTGCCTTATATGATAATTTGGGTATTGAAATTTTGATATTGTGGTGTTATAATGAACATATGATAATACATTGGGAGGTTTGTATGGAATCGGCTATTGTAGAAGAACGGGCAGAAGACAGGTTGAGCAAAAAGAATTTATATATGTTTTCGCTTGCAACTGTGGGGCGTGATGCGTGCTATTCGCTTTTTAATGGATATTTATTGAGCTTTATTTTGTTTACAAAGAATTTAACAACGGCGCAGTTTGCATCTATTAGTATCATTATAATAGTAGCGCGGTTGTTTGATGCGTTTAACGACCCTTTTATGGGTGGAATTGTAGAAAATACGCGATCTAAATGGGGTAAATTTAAGCCTTGGCAGTTTATAGGAGCCATTTTGACGGGCGGTGTTATAATTGCAGTGTTCAATGTGTCGCTTGATGGTTGGGATTTTATTGCCTTTTTAGCTGTGGCATATTTTATGTTTTCAATTACATTTACTATGAATGATATATCATATTGGGGAATGTTGCCGTCTCTCACTTCAAATAGCGAAGATAGAAATAAATTGAGTTCGATTTCATCTATTTGTGCGGCGATTGGTGGCGGAGCTGCGGGAATGTTTATACCTATTTTTACAACTGGTCAGTTTGCAATAAATGGCAGTGCAATTACAGGATATCGCATAATTGCAATAGTTTTTGCTGTTATTATGGTGGGATTCCAGATGTTTAGCGTGTTTGGCGTAACAGAAAAACCGCTTGCAACAAATCTTGAAAGCAAACCTCGCCTCACAATAAAGCAGATTTTTGCTAAACTTTTTAAAAATGATCAATTGATGTGGGCTGCACTCATAATTCTGCTATTTAGTATTGGAACCAACGTAGTTGGTGGCGGACTTTCTATGTCGTACATTTATTTTGAATTTGGATATGACGGAGCATTACTCACAATTTATGGCATAGGTTTTGCCGTTACTAGCACGCTATTTACACTATTCTATCCTATGCTTGCACGCAGATTTAGCAAAGAAAAACTATTTTTCTCTACAGTAATCGCAATGTGTGCGGGTTATGCTATGTTACTAATTGTGGGGCTTGCAATTCCAACCTCACTAAAAACATTAAAGTTTGGTGCAATGATGGTTTGCAACGCAATAATCGGATACGGTCAAGGTTTTTGGATGATGATGGTAATTTATATTGCAAATACCGTTGAATACAATGAACTTAAAACGGGCACGCGTGAAGAGGGTTTAATCTTTTCAGTTCGCCCACTTATAACCAAACTCGCCAGTGCAATTATGCAAGGGTTAGTAATGCTAGTATATATTTTCTGCGGAGTGCTAACCTACACAAATGCAATATCTGACCTTGAAAATAACGCCTCACTTGGCTTAATTACAACAGAAGAAAAATTGTCTGGCATAGAACAAGTAATTCAAAGCGTATCTGAAGGCAACAAAATTGGCATTCTTATATCAATGTGCCTATTCCCAATAGTGTTTGTTGCAATATCTGGATACATATACAAGAAAAAATGCTTCATAAATGACCAAAAGTATAAAGAAATACTAGAAGAACTTGCAAAAAGAAGCAATGATTAATTGATGTCTATATTAAAATACGCTAAATATGATTTAAATTTGTCTTGACACATCATGACACTCTGCTGTCACTAGTGCCACTTTTAAGTAAAAAATGAATATGCTTAATTAGCTTTTCGCTTAAATGATTACGCGCATTATCTATTATAAAATCTATACAACTAAAATGATTTACCGTTTCAACATTATCGGCAAAAAACAAACAATTGTAATAGCAATGTATAATGGTTTTTGCCGATAGCGGCAATTTTATATTTATTGTTTAAAAGCTCAAAAAAAAGGGACTGTAAATTTACAGCCCCTTTTGTGGTTTAAGTTTGATTATCTTTTTCTTAAATCTTTTCTCATAATTTTTCCGCTAGCGGTTTTTGGTAGCGCGTCAACGAAATCGATTATACGAGGATATTTGTAAGGTGCGGTGTTGTGTTTAACATAATCTTGCAATTCCTTTTTAAGTTCATCTGATGCTTCATAGCCTTTAGCAAGGATTATGGTTGCTTTAATAATTGAACCACGCAACTCATCTGGAACGCCAGTTATTGCACATTCTAGTACTGTGGGGTGCTCTTGCAAAGCACTCTCTACTTCAAATGGCCCAATGCGATATCCGCTTGATTTTATGATATCATCTTTTCTTCCAACAAACCAGAAGTATCCGTTTGCGTCACGTGTTGCAAGGTCACCAGTGTGATAATAGCCAGTTTCTACTGCATCATGTGTGCGTTCAGCATCCTTATGGTAGCCGATTAGTAGCCCAAACTGGTCATCTCTTATTTTTATAACAACTTCGCCTTCTTCATCATTGCCTTCAATAATACTGTCATCATCATCCATTAATACGATGTCGTATATTGGGCAAGGAAGTCCGATGCTACCTGGGTGCGCTTCACAGTAACGGAAGGCAGCTAGCATAACACAGCTTTCACTTTGACCGAATCCTTCACGGATTGTAATTCCAGTTATTTGTCTGAATTGTTTAAAAACTTCGCCATTAAGTGGTTCACCAGCAGTTGTGCAACTTACTAAAGATGAGAAGTTGTATTTTGTTAAATCTTCTCTTATTAAGAATCTGTAAATTGTTGGTGGTGCACAGAATGTTGTAATTGAGTATTTTTCAATTAGTGGCAAAACATCTGTTGGTGTAAATCTGCCATAGTAGTCGTAACAGAAAACTGCAGAACCCGCAATCCATTGTCCGTACAATTTGCCCCAGCTAAATTTTGCCCAGCCTGACTCTGCCATTGTGAAATGCAAGCCGTCATCCACAACAGCGTGCCAATAGTAGGCAGTCATAATGTGGCCTAGTGGATACTTAAAGCTGTTTGCAACCATTTTTGGATAGCCAGTTGTGCCTGAAGTAAAGTAAACAAGCATTGTATCGTTAATTGCTGGCAACTCTTCTGGAAGCATAACAAGTTCATCGCTAAAGCTTGCAATCTCTTTGTTGAAGTCAATAAATCCGTCGCGCTCGCCCACAGTAAATAGATATTTTAGTGTTGAACACTCTGGTGCTGCTTCTTTTATATAATTGATAACATCATCTTCGTTAATTGCAACAAGAGCCTTGATGTCAGCAGAATTACAGCGATATTCAATATCTTTTACAGTCAGCAAAAATGTTGCTGGCACTAGTACAACGCCCAGTTTGCAGCACGCTACATTGATAATGTAATATTCATAACGCCTACTAAGCATTGTCATCAAAAAGTCGCCTTTTTTAAATCCTTTTGCTTTAAGCATATTTGCAGCTTGGTTACTTAATTTGGAGAGCTCTCCAAAAGTCATAATTTTTTCCTCACCATGGTTGTTGCACCAGACTAGAGCCCTTTTGTCTGGACAAATGCGCGCATATTCATCAACGACGTCATAAGCGAAGTTAAATGTGTCTACGTGCTTGATTTGCACATTTTTAGAGAAGTCTTCAAAATTAGCAAAATCAACTTTGTTTAGATACTTAGATAATAAATTCATAAATGCACTCCATAATGTTATTTAAATAAAATTATAGCATAATATTGTATTTATTGACAAGCAAAAAGGGGTGATTGCACAAAAAACTTGACTATAAATATTAAAAGTGATACAATTAATATGAATATGGATAAAAAGACGCAAGCCATTTTGGCAACTATTGTATCGGCATCGCCAAAAGGTGAATATGCCATAATAGAAAGGGAAGAGTTACTGCAATCGATTCCACAAGAATTAATGCCAACTGTTGAGGATTTAGAGGGCATAATAAGAGAATTGATAGCCACCGACTTCATAACTTTAAAGTACAAGGATAGTGATGTATTCTGTGTTTCTGCTTCAGAAAAAGCGATAGTTATTGCTAGCACAGAAGATATGATTCTACCCACTTTTGTGGCGGAAAAAATGCCAGAAAAGCGCGTTAGGGGCATAGGCGCAAAGGTGTTTTTTGCATCGTTGAGCGGATCTATTATTGGCACGGGAATAGTTGCAGGCGTGCTTATGTTGTTGGGGGTTATTTAGTATGTTGCAGAACAAAAAAGAAAAAGCACTTATTGCGATTATCTATAAAAAGGCTAGCGCAAGCGGTGGGCAGTGCGTTGTAACTCCGCTTCAGTTATTAGAAAAATTGCCGCTTGATGTAGAATTTAAAGAAGATGATTTAGAACCTACTTTAAAGGCGTTGTCACTAGACGGATACTTTGAATACACCGAAGCACAGAGAAAAGGCGAAGCCACATATT
Source organism: Bacillota bacterium (assembly GCA_044426075.1). Classification (GTDB taxonomy): domain Bacteria; phylum Bacillota; class Clostridia; order Christensenellales; family DTU072; genus JAWXUT01. The sequence goes on along the minus strand of JAWXUT010000002.1, from coordinate 28,479 downwards.
GTATAATCCTTAAAGAAAAAGGGCATAGTTATATGCGAGACCGCAAAACTGCACGCATAAAAATTTACCGCAAAATTGGCATAACAATTGCATTTGCATTGTTGAGTTGGTTGGTTAAATTAGTTATAGATTTAATAGTGGGATAAATGTCAGAAAAAATAGAGTTTAAATTACAATCCAAATATCAGCCTTGTGGCGACCAACCGCAAGCAATAAACAGCTTGGTTGAGGGCTTAAACAGAGGCGATCGCACCCAAGTACTTTTGGGTGTAACGGGCAGCGGAAAGACATTTTCTATGGCAAATGTAATTCAAAAAACGGGCAGACCCGCACTTGTAATTGCACATAATAAGACCCTTGCCGCCCAACTTTGCAACGAGTTTAGAGAACTTTTTCCACACAATAGGGTGGAATATTTTGTATCATATTATGATTATTATCAACCAGAAGCATACATCCCGCATAGTGACACATACATTGAAAAAGAGATGCAATTAAATGAAGAAATCGACAAATTGCGTCATAGTGCAACCTCATCACTTGGTGAGCGCAAAGATGTAATAGTTGTAGCTTCGGTATCCTGTATCTATGGTTTAGGTGCCCCACAAGAGTATTTTAAGAGTGTTATCTCATTGCGACCAGATGATAATATCGACCGTGATGAACTGATTGACAAGTTGATTGCCGTGCAATATAAAAGGGCGGATATTGACTTTCAGCGTTCTACATTTAGGGTTAAGGGCGACACGCTAGAAATTTTTCCTTCCTCATACACTTCGGTTGCAATAAGGGTGGAATTTTTTGGTGACACGATTGATAGGTTAGTTGAGTGCGAGGTAACAACGGGCAAGGTGTTAAATGTGTTGTCGCACGCAGCAATCTTCCCCGCGTCGCACTATGTTTTGGGCAGTGATAGCAAAGATACAGTTATTCAAAATATTTTAAATGACAGAAATGAACAAGTTGATTCTTTTGAAAGGCAAGGCAAGTTGATTGAGGCACAGCGGCTTAAAGAGCGCGTTTCATATGATATGGAACTGGTGCGTGAAATGGGATATTGCAATGGTATCGAAAACTATAGCAGATATTTTGACGGCAGAGAAGCGGGCACTCCACCTTTTACTTTGCTTGATTATTTTCCCGACGACTTTATACTTTTTGTAGATGAAAGCCACATCACTCTGCCACAAGTTAGGGGTATGTACAATGGCGACCGCGCAAGAAAGACTAACCTTATTAATTTTGGATTTAGGTTGCAAGCAGCCTACGACAATCGCCCCTTGAATTTTGAAGAATTTGACAAGCGAATTGGGCAAATGATATGCGTTTCTGCGACCCCCGCCGACTACGAGTTGGAGCAATCGAGCGCCGTTGTTGAGCAAATCATCAGACCTACTGGATTACTTGAGCCTCCAATAAATATCAGAAAAACTGAGGGTCAAATTGATGACTTGATTTCTGAGATTAATATGACAATTGAAAAGGGCGGCAGAACGCTAGTTACAACGCTAACCAAGCGTATGGCGGAAAGTTTGACCAATTATTTAAATGAGCACCACATAAAAGTAATGTATATGCACAGCGATATAGTAACGCTAGAGCGTATTGAGATAATCAACAAACTGCGCAGTGGTGAAATTGATGTTATAGTTGGCATAAATTTGTTGCGTGAGGGGTTGGATATCCCAGAAGTGTTGTTGGTTGCAGTGCTTGACGCTGACAAAGAAGGATTTTTGCGTTCGCGTTCAAGCTTGATACAAACAGTAGGGCGTGCGGCCAGAAACAAAGATGCCTATGTTATAATGTATGCAGACGCCATAACGGGCAGTATGCAAGCTGCAATTGACGAAACCAATCGCAGAAGAGACATACAAATTGCATACAATAAAGAACATAATATCACACCAAAAACAATAGTGAAACCCATAGTTAACACGCTAAATATCACTAAAAAGGCAGAAAAAACCATAAGTGAAAAAATGGATAGGCGAGAAATGGTGAGGGAACTAGAGAGGTTGCAAGGATTAATGGTGCAAGCGAGTGCAAGATATGATTTTGAAACTGCAATAACCTTACGAGATGAGATAAACGCGTTGCGCCAATCTATGCGCAAAAAGAAGGACAAATAATGATAGAAGAAATTTACGTAAAAGGTGCAAAAGAGAATAACCTTAAAAATATAGATGTGCGTATTCCGCGTGACAAGTTGGTTGTATTTACTGGATTGTCGGGCAGTGGCAAATCTTCCCTTGCTTTTGATACAATTTTTGCGGAGGGGCAGAGGAGATATATTGAGAGTCTGAGCAGTTATGCGAGGCAATTTTTGGGACAAATGGAAAAGCCCAATGTGGAGGCAATTGAGGGATTGAGTCCTGCAATTTCAATTGATCAAAAGACAACAAGTAAAAACCCACGAAGCACAGTGGGCACGGTTACAGAAATATATGATTATTTGCGTTTAATGTATGCACGAATCGGCAAACCGCACTGTCCAAAATGTGGCAAAGCGATAGAATCGATGTCGGTTGACCAAATTGTAGATAGCATTTTGTCATATGAAAAGGGCAGCAGAATTATGGTTATGGCGCCCGTAGTAAGGGGCAGAAAAGGCGAGTACAGCAAGCAACTAGAGGGTTACAGAAAAAGTGGATATGTGCGTGTTAGAATTGACGGCACAATGTACACATTTGATGAGGATATCACACTTAACAAAAACATCAAGCACAACATCGAAGTTGTAGTGGATAGACTTATCATAAAAGATGATATGAACAGAAGGTTAACTGACAGTGTAGAGAGTGCACTAAAGTTGACAGAAGGCACAGTGCTAGTTGGCATTGGTGGCACCGAACACTTGTATTCAACCAAGTATGCGTGCACGGATTGTGAGATAGCAATCCCCGAACTAACACCAAGAATGTTTTCATTCAACAGCCCCTTTGGCGCGTGTGAGCAGTGTGACGGATTGGGATTTGTAAATGAAATTGATCCTAACAAAATTGTTAAAAACCCAGAGTTAAGCCTCCAAGACGGGGCAGTTAAGGTATCCGGTTGGAACCTTATGGACTTTGGCGGAATGTCAGCAATGCAAATTAAAGCGCTGTCTAAACAGTATGGATTTTCTATGACGGTGCCATATAAAGAGTTGTCAAAAGAAGTGCAAGATATGATTCTGTACGGCAACAATGGTGAAAATTTATCGGTTGAGTGGAAGTCTACAGCTTTTAGCGGAGAGTTCAACAGACCGTATGAGGGTATTATTCCCAACCTTTTGAGGCGATATAAAAACACCACTTCAGAGGGAGTCAAAACAGAAATTGAGCGATTTATGGCAGTGAAGCCTTGTTCAGTTTGCCACGGCAAAAGGCTCAAAAAAGAGGTGTTGTGCGTAACTGTTGGGGGCAGAGATATTGCTTCTATTTGTGAAATGCCTATCAAAAACCTTGTATCTTTTATGGATAGTTTGGAGTTAAATTCACGCGATTCTATTATATCCGAACCAATAGTAAAAGAGATAAAAGAGAGGCTTCGCTTTTTGACAAATGTGGGGCTAGGATATTTATCGCTTGCAAGAAGCAGTGGCACGCTTAGTGGTGGAGAGTCACAGCGCATAAGGTTGGCAACGCAAATAGGCAGTGGGCTTATGGGTGTGTTGTATATTTTAGATGAACCTAGCATAGGTTTGCATCAAAGGGACAACAATAAACTGCTAGCAACGCTTGAACGGTTGCGTGACCTTGGCAACACACTTATCGTGGTGGAGCACGATGAAGACACAATGAGGCGTGCGGACTTTATAGTTGACATTGGTCCTGGCGCTGGCAACAATGGTGGAGAACTTGTAGTTGCGGGTTCATTGCAAGATGTTATAGATTGTAAAGCATCCATTACTGGCGACTTTTTGGCGGGAAGAAGGCGAATTGCGCTTCCAGAATCAAGGCGTAATGTTAGTGGAAACTGTTTGAGCATAATAGGCGCAAGGCAAAACAACTTAAGAAACATAAATGTAGATATTCCTTTAGGGGTAATAACCGCAGTAACGGGGGTATCTGGCAGTGGCAAGAGTTCGCTTATAAACGGCATATTGTATCCATATTTAGCAAATAAACTAAACGGCGCAAGCCTAACTGAAGGCAAGTGTACGGAAATAACTGGGCTAGAGCATTTAGATAAAGTAATCAATATTGATCAAAGCCCAATAGGGCGCACGCCAAGAAGCAATCCGGCAACATACACGGGTGTATTTACTCCAATTAGAGAGTTGTTTGCGAAGACAAATGATGCACGCGCACGCGGATATAAAGCGGGCAGATTCAGCTTCAACATTCCCGGTGGCAGATGTGAAAACTGCAGTGGTGACGGCATTATCAAGATAGAAATGCACTTTTTGCCCGATATTTATGTGCCTTGTGAGGTGTGTGGAAGCAAACGCTACAATCGTGAAACACTAGAAGTTAAGTACAAAGGCAAGTCAATTTTTGAGGTTTTGGATATGACGGTAGATGAAGCCGTTGTATTCTTTGAAAATATTCCGCAAATATACAAGAAAATAGCTTGCTTGCAAGAAGTCGGATTGGGATATATAAAATTAGGGCAACCGTCTACAACGCTCAGCGGAGGCGAAGCACAGCGTGTAAAACTTGCAACTGAACTAGCAAAGCGCAGCACGGGCAAAACAATTTATGTATTAGACGAACCCACAACTGGACTTCACGTAGCAGACGCAGAAAAATTGATATTCATATTACAAAGACTAGTTGCAAGTGGCAACACAATAGTTGTAATAGAACACAATTTAGAAGTTATAAAAATAGCCGACCACATAATTGACCTAGGGCCAGAAGGTGGCGACGGTGGTGGAACAATAGTTGCAGTTGGCACACCAGAAGAAGTTGCAAACGTTAAAGAGAGTGCAACGGGAGAATTTTTGGCTCCGTTATTAGCGCAATAAAATGTATATATAGCAAACAGCACAGCATACTAAGTGTATGTTAGTTATATTAGTGCGAACGTCTATAGTATTTTTGTTGCTTTTAATAGGTTTGAGGCTTATGGGCAAGAGGCAGATAGGGGAGTTGCAACCATTTGAGTTTGTAATAACGTTAGTTGTTGCCGACCTTGCTTGTACACCTATGCAAGATATCTCTGTGCCGTTGGTGTATGGAGTTGTGCCCGTACTAATAATATTTGTAATCCATTTCGCACTAACTTCTTTGTGCACAAAAAGCATCAAGTTTAGAAAATTTATGAACGGCAAGCCCAGTATCGTTATCAATAAAGACGGCATAGATAGCGGTGTGTTAAAATCCTTAAATATGAATGTAAATGATTTAATGGAATCAATAAGAGTGCAGCAGTGTTTCAGCATAGAACAAGTGCGTTTTGGCATAGTAGAAACAAACGGGCAGTTATCCGTGCTTCCAAATGAAGATGTAACAGCACCCAAAGCAATCCCCGTAATGCTCGTGTGCGAAGGACATATTATGCACAACAACATTGCAATATGCGGATTGACAAGTGCATTCATAACAGACTATTTAACAGAAAAACAGCTAAAAGCGCGCGATATTATTCTAATGACAAAAGAACTGGATAAACTATTTGTTCAGCCCTACAACGCACCCTACTTTACAGAAATAAAGGAGGGCATATAATGCGTACCTTATTTGCAGTGCTACTAATAGTATTATTAATTGGCGGCGGAGTATTAGAAACAATCTATATAGACAACATATTTGATGAATTTTGTGCCCGTTTAGATGAAATCAGCAATGTTGAAAACGGCGAATACGATATATCAAAAATAAAAGAAACCCACGTTTGGTGGCAGAAAAAACATCAATATTTAGAATTATTTTTGCCTCACGTGCAATTAAATGAAATAGAAACCACCTATGGCGAGCTAATCGGCGCCGTAGAAACCGAAGATTATGACAGTGCAAGCGCCTTATTGAACCGAATAAATGTAACCAGCAGTGCATTGTCCGAGATGTATGGCTTTCGCCTAGGCAATATATTTTAAAAACGCGTATTTTACGCACAGAGCAAAGGCAAGCCTTTTAAATTTCATTGTAACTTCGTTACAATGAAATTCCTAACGGAATGAAATTTGCAAGCAAATGAAAGTCGCTCACGCGAATTATGGATAAAATTATATAAACGCCGATGTTTGAGTAACTTATAAATCCATAAAATCAACCCTTTATGGGTTCCGCACTTCTTCACTCTTCACTATTTCTTATACTTTAAATGTAGGTTTATTGTGCGGTTTTGGCTTTGTTGCCGTGAAAGTAGACTTGTTCTTTAAATATCAATTTTTTGAGTGGATAATATATGGCATATAATATTATTCCATTTACTAGATACACTAATGATTGGGTGGGTGTTCTGCCGATTAAATAGACCCAGAAGGTTTTGCTTCCTTGCGCATATACAACATATAGGGCATAGGTGTTTATTCCCGCAGAGCAAATTATAAATACTACAACTAGTGATATTATTAGTTTTGCCATTGCGTGTAAAGGTAGATATTTGAATATTAATCCCACTATAAAGCCCATTAATGCGCTAGCTAGTGTTATTAACGGAATCCAAGCACCGTGCGGATAAATAATTACCCCTAACAAGTCACCCAAAAGTCCAACCAATAGCCCTGCAACTGGTCCCATAAATATGCCCGCTATAAAGCAAGGAATATATGTGAATGATACTTCTACAATGCCACCCAAAAGTGGTAAACTGAATGCGTTTAATAGCACATTTATTGCAACTAAAACTGCAATGTATGCAATGTACTTTGTTTCTGCGATGCGTGATTTCATAAAGCCTCCGTGTGGAGAGCTCCTAGCATGATTAACTAAAAATTTTTAAACATACAACGGATGCGATAGCATATCGCAGGCTTTCGCCTTTCGTCCTCAACCGACATCCCATCTTGAGGCACTTTACGCACACTATCTACTCTGTAAATACATTATAGCATACAACTTGCGTAGAATTCAATCATTTTGCAACGGCTAATTTTTTTGTTTTTAGCGCTGACTTATTTATAAATCCGCTGATATCAACTAAATTAAATATCCATATTAATGAAAAATACATCACTGCAACCAATGCACCACTGCTGATAAGTGCATATGAACCTATGTATCGTGCAAATAACTCATAAGAGGTGTGTGCAAGATAACAGCAAGGGATATTAAACACCACTATTATAATAAATTGTTTTAGAAAAGCGCAGTCATACCCCGAATGTTTGTGCAAGAAATATAGTCCTATTCCAAGAGAAACAAGCAGTGTACTTGCGTTTGCAACAACTACTGCATAAATTCCTATAAATTGTGGCAAGAAGTAAATGGATGCTAGCATAAATATAGAACCGAATATAAAGCACAAAAATGCTTCTTTTTCTAGCCCAATACTATTTAGTGCACTATTAACTATCATATTTAATGGCACTAACACCATACAATAAGCCGCAACTTCTAAGTACTCACCCGCTATGCTATCGTTGTACAGAAGCGTGCATAATTCTTCGCCCAATGCGCAATAAAATGCCATAAAAACTCCGCACACAATTAGCGTGAATTTTAGCGCTGTGTTTATGTGCCTATTTAGCGCGGTGTAATTTTTATTTATACCATTTTGACTCATCTCGGGAATTAGCACAATTGCAAGCGAACTTATGATTGCATTTGGCGCATAAAGTAGTGGATTTGCCATACCAGTTATTCTGCCATAGCTTGCTGTTGCCTCACTCATACTATATCCACTAGCCATTAATCGTGCGGGAAGTATTACTGCAACTAATGTGATAATTAGGCTACTAAACACCCGCATAAAGGTAACTGGAATAGCGGGTTTAACTAAATCTGCATAGTTAGATGGCTTGGTAAATTTTCCACCTTTTATAAAAAACAACACTATTAAAATTATGGCAACAGCAATGTCAGAAATGGTAAATGCAAGAGCAATGCCATAGCTTCCGCTAATACCCGTAACAACGCCGCTTACTAGCAGTAGTGTGAATAAAATCCGCAGTATTTCTTCCAACATCTCGGTTGTGCTAAAGGCGGTAAATTGCTTGTTTCCACAAAACCAAGAGCGTATTAAACAGTACACTGTGGTTGACAAGAGGGCGGGGCACATAACTAAAAATAGTGGAACTGCGCGGTCATCTGAAAATAGCAATTCCATATATGGTTCAAATATAAAAATCAACGCAATTAGTGTTAGTGCAATGCCCGAGCCAACTGCAAGTGCCGTTGATAGCATAGTTATGCCGCGGTCGTTATCTTTTTTTGTATTTACTTCGGCCACTCTCCTAGACAACACGGTTGATAGTCCTCCCGCAGCTAGTGCAGAAAATAAGAAAAATACCGATAGGCATATTTGATATAATCCCATAACTTCGGCACCAAGTGTGCGTGATAGGTAAATTTTGAACACAAACGATATCGCCCTTGTTGCAACAGAAAGTGTTGTAACAGTAGCAACCGCCTTAAAAATCTTTTTTGTAGCCATAGTTTAAGTTATGGTTTTTTCATATAAACTATGTCATTTTGCCCATAAAAAATGACTGCAATTTTGCAGCCATTTTCGTGTGTTAAATGTTGATTTAGAATTAGCAAATGCCAAAAGCTAGCATTGCTTCTGCAACTTTTAAGAATCCAGCTACGTTAGCGCCTACTAGGTAGTTGCCTTCGCTATCGCATTCTTTTGCAGCGCTTGCGCAGTTTTTAAAGATATTTACCATAATTTTTTCAAGTTCTTTATCAACTTCTTCAAATGTCCAGAACTTTCTTTGTGAAGCTTGTGCCATTTCTAGCGCGCTTGTAGCAACACCACCTGCGTTTGCAGCTTTTGCTGGTCCAAACAAGATGTTGTTATCCATTAATACTTTTACAGCTTCTGCAGTTGAAGGCATATTTGCGCCTTCTGCAACAGCAATACAGCCGTTTTTAACTAGCATTTTTGCGCCAGCTTTGTCAAGTTCGTTTTGTGTTGCGCAAGGAAGAGCAATATCACACTTAACTGACCAAATTCCTGCACAACCTGGTGTGAATTTTGCATTTGGGTGGGTGAATGTATATTCGTAAATTCTCTTTCTTTCAACTTCTTTAAGTTGTTTGATTGCTGCAAGGTCGATGCCGTCTGGGTCGTATATGTAACCACTTGAATCGCTCATTGCAACAACTTTTCCGCCAAGTGAAGTAGCCTTTTCGTGTGCATAAATTGCAACGTTTCCGCTACCAGAAACTACAACTGTTTTGCCTTTAAATGACTTGCCGTGAGCCGCTAACATTTCACGCGTGAAGTAAACTAGACCATAGCCAGTTGCCTCTGTACGTGCCAATGAACCGCCGTAGCAAATTGATCTGCCAGTTAATGTGCAAGTTGTGTCGTTGGTGATTTTTTTGTAATATCCATATAGATATCCAATTTCTCTGCCGCCAACACCAATGTCACCCGCTGGAACATCTGTATCTGCACCAATGTGCCTATATAGCTCGCTCATAAAAGCTTGGCAGAAACGCATAATTTCTGCATCAGATTTACCCTTAGGGTCAAAATCGCTTCCGCCCTTGCCGCCGCCAATTGGCAACCCAGTTAAGCTGTTTTTAAGAATTTGTTCTAATCCTAAAAATTTGATGATTGATTGGTTTACTGATGGGTGAAAACGTAGCCCACCTTTATATGGCCCAATCGCACTACTGAATTGTACTCTGTAACCTTTGTTAACTTGTACCGCGCCTTTGTCGTCAGCCCAAGTGATTCTAAATGAGATCAGTCTTTCGGGTTCAACTAGTCTTTCTAAGATACCATTTTGTTGGTATTCTGGATGTTTGTCCACTACAAGTGACAGGGATTCTAAAATCTCTGTTGCCGCTTGTAGAAACTCTGGCTCTGTTGCATAAGTTGCGTTCAACTTAGCGAGCACTTGCTCTACGTAATTATTCATAATGTGTCTCCTAATGTTTTGTTCG
>JAWXUT010000002.1:0-18483 GCA_044426075.1 Bacillota bacterium | reverse complement strand
GGCTACGATTCATTATATCACAAAACAAAACAAATTGCAAGACTTTTAAAAAAAGAGCCAACTGTCGCATTTTTGAGGTAATTTTCGCATTTTTGTGTGATACTTCGGTGTGCAATTGTGAATTTTTAAAAAATATCAATTAATTGTTGTCAAGGGGTTGTGTTTAATAACAATATGTGTTAATATTTATAGTACCTATGTGTTTGCATACTTTATTAAGAATACAAATATAAATATAATATTTACTATGGTGGTAGAATGAAAAAATCAAAACTGTTATTTAACAAGTTACTAACAATTTTACTTGTCACATTGCTAGCATTTTCAATGTTCAGCCTTGTAGCATGTAATCCTCCAGATGATGAAGAGACAACTGAGGAAGAGACCGAGACAAGTGATTTATTAATCACAAACGGTACTTTTTACACAGCAAGCAACTCATCTTCAAGTGACGCTTACTTAAACGACACCGTTTCGGGCTGGTCAAAAACAAGTGGATCAACAACATATTCAAGTGCAACGCTTGGTGTTATTGATTTATACGACGATAAAGATAGCTTCTACGATAGTTGGTCAGCTATTGATGATGACGAGATAACTTATCCTGGTATCGCACCAAATACTCCAGTTGATGAAGACGGCGCGTATACAGATACAAACGCACTACTAGTTGGTATTCCAGATAGCAGTGGTTCTGTATATTATAAAACAAGCTCATCTATTTCATTGGAAGAAAATAGTTATTATGAACTTTCAATTGATGTTTACACCGATATTGAAGAAGAAAATGATCTTCAAGGTGCATGGATATTTGTAAACGGTGATGCTTACACCGAGTTTTCAAGCATACAAACAAATGGCAGCTGGAAAACCTATACAATATATATTGAATCTAACAATTACGAAAGTAGATCAATTTATGTTGAATTGTGGCTAGGTAATGGCCCACAATACTTAGGTTCAAGTACAGATGCTAACTTAAACCCACGTTCAACAACGGGTTATGCTATGTTTGATAACATCATTTTGACACAATTAGATGATAGCACTGATTATGATACAGTTTTAAATAACGATACATTCCAAGGTGTTGAAGGCGTTATTGGTGATACATCAGTACAAAGTTTAATCTATGCAGATTCAAACTTCACATACAGTTCAAAAATAACATCTATCAGCCCAAGTTCATCAACTTCAAAAGTTTACTATTCAGCAAAACTTGGTTCTGCTAATAACTACACTATGGTTGTTGGTAAAGAAGATGCCGAAACTTCAAGCAGCTTTGCTTCATACAGCACATCTTACTCAACAGCGGGTATTTTTGATATGTCATCTTTCTACACAATAACAGAAGATGATGACGGCAATTTAGTTTACACAGATGCATATGAAGAAATTGATACAAGCAGTACAAGTGACTTTAGTGCACCAAGTTATAAAGATTTCTACACCACAGACGGCATATACTCTTTATATGGCACTGGTGATAATGGCAGAACGGATATCTCACACGATACAACAGCGCTATTAATCTATCACCCAACAGACACAACGGGTGGTTTAGGATATACAAGTAATGATTCATTATTAATTGAAGCAAACAAATACTACGAAATTTCAGTTTGGGTTTATGTTTGGTACAACGCAGATTACGGTGTTGAGGCACCAGATGCTGCAGACTACTATACAAGCGTAACTGGTTATGATAGTATTGGCACAACACAAACATTCGATAGCTATCGCGAATATTTTAAAGAAGAATATTGGTCAGGTTTAGGTTTCGGCACAACAAATGGCTACGCAGCAAGCATCCCAACACTAGATGAGTATCTTGCTTCAGACGATGCTGGCGACAACACTTTAACCGAAGGCGATTACGATGTTGCAATTGCTGGTTTTGAGTCAATGTATGAAGATATTGAAGAGTATCTTGATGACGTTCAAGATTTCAGAGATGCTTATTCTGAATGGGAAGCAGATGAAGAGATTTATAACACTGCAGTTGAAGGACTTTACAGTGGAGAATTAGGCGCAGAGTTCAAAATTACTGGTGCTTCAGTTGACAACGAGTCATTTACACAAGTACAAACAACAACTTCAGGTGAGTGGGTACAACTTACACAATATGTTAAAGGTAACGAACTAAGTGACCGTTATGTAGATTTAGAGTTTTGGTATGGCGAAGGTGAATGGGAGTCAAACACACTAACAGTTGGTGGCGCTCTATTTGATAATCTTACTATAACAGTATATGAATCTGCAGATGACGTTCCAGACCCAGACGTTTATCAAGAGCTTTCAAGCTACACAGAAGAGGAACTTGCAGCATTTAATCTAACAGACAAATTGTATGCAGCAGATGGTGTAACTGAACTTGACTATGTAGACTTCGGACCAGATGATGACAATGTTTATGATAACGGAGATAGCTATTCATTCACAGATGATTGGACATTTGAATTTGTAGATAGCAGAACCTCAAATGACATAGCTTCTGCTGGTATGATTTCGGGTGATACTGCAATTAGTGAAACAGATTGGATAGCACTTTGTGAAGAACTAGGCTTTGGCAGCTTGGCATACCCAGGCACAATGAGCGTAAATTATGATGGCGCAAACACAAATCTAAACGTAGTTATGATGTATAATAATGATTACACCGCAACTACACTAACATACTTGCCAATGAGTGATGATGGCGAAACAGAAGAATATATTGAAATTCTGCCAAACACATTCTATAGGTTATCAATGTGGGTTAAAACAGAAGCTATCGCAGAGGACTTTGCACTTTCAATTGCAGTTTATGACTCTGAAGGCAGTTCAATTACAAGTATATCCTCAATTACAACCTATGGTGAGTGGTCGGAAGTAAGCTTCTATCTTGCTGGTTCAACTACAGATGTAACTTATGCTTACATTGTGTTCAGTATGGGTAGTGGTGATATTTACACTCCAGCTTCACATGCAACAGGTGTAACATATATTACAGCTATGCTAAACGACGTTATTACTTACTCTGAATATAGTTCAGCAGCAAGTGGTTCATACATCAGTTCAGCTTCAATAAGTGACGCTTCACTTTCAACAGATACAGTTACAAACGGCTTGTTTGCAAACTTCGATTCATCTAACTACGATGATGATAGCGATATATTTGATGCTAGCGGCAACCTAATTGGCGTTGCAACACCTTCAAGCTGGACAGAGACAACTTCAACTTCCGCCCTAAGCAAACCACTTAATGGCGCTATTGAAGAAGAAGACGGCGTATATTATCTAACTTGGGATGCAGTAGACTTTGCAGACTACTACTTTATTGTTATGGATAGTGTTAAAGATTCTGAGAACACTTTGCAAAGCAACCACTATGTTGGTTATGTTGTAGATGACGGAGAAGACACTATTACTTGGGCGATTACAGCAGACGCAATGCGTTCAGGTTCATTTAAGATAATGGCTTACAGCGAGACTTATGGTATTTCTGCATTCTCAACAGCGGTTTCAAACACTGAGATAAGCGATACTGTTGGTACTCTTGATTATGTTGACTTCTATGGTGAAGATTTTGCTGATGCTCAAGATTTATTAGATGAGGCATTTTTAACAGAATCAGGTATTATTAACTACAAATACTATGGCGATGCAGATGATAATGGCGACTATATCTACAGCGATATGTACTCAAGCTCACTAGAGGGCATAACTTACAAATCAGTACAAAGTGACAACCTATTGATGTTGAGTTCAAACTACTACACAAAAATGGGTTACACAATGACAAGTGCACAAACATTAAGTGCAAGCAGCTACTATGTGCTATGCGTTTGGGTAAAAACAACAGATGATGCAACTGCATCAGTTACAATCCAAAACACATCAAACGTATTTGCTTCAACTGTTTATGATGATGACAATGCAACAGTTGACGGCGATTATGTTGGTTATACAAATATCGATACAAAAGGCGAGTGGGTACAATACAGATTCTATGTTCAAACTACAATTAACAGTGCTTCAATTAAACTTGAATTGTGGTTAGGTAACCAATATGCAGTTGATTGCACAGAGACCGACGATGACGGCAACGCAATATCAGTTTCTGGCGGACTAACAAAAGGTTCTGTATTCTTTGATGACATCAGCATTATAACTCTTGATGATGAAGACGCATTTAACACGCTTGTTTATGGTTCAACCGATCCAGATGACGTAGTTGAAGGCTATGCAGAAAACACAGCAGAATCACTTACATCACTAAATAACAACTACTTTATTAATCAATATATATATAAGAAACTTGACTACACAACCGACTCATTTGACATCTTTACTGAAGCTGACGAAGATGAGCTACTAGGTGGCGAGCCAGGTGACTACACCCACTATGTTCCAACAAGTGGTGTTGATTATGAAGATAGCGAAGACGCTTCAATGCTATACGGTGTTTATGACGAGCGTACTGACAAGATTTCACAAGATACAATAAGCGCAATTTATGATGCTTTCTCAGAGACAGATTGGTTCGCGAGCACCGAAGATGAAATTAATTCATTTATGACAACTGGTGGCAAAGGCATTTCAATGGGAAACAACTTCTTGTTTATGGCTAACTTGGTTGACAACGGTCAATATTATGAGAGTTCAACATTTACAGTTGCAAGTGAGTCTTACTACAAAGTTACTTTCTATGCAAAAACTTGGCTAGCTACAGATGAAGCTGCTGAATTCAGATTCTATTATGGTAATGATACAGAAAACTGGTCAACAATAGAAATTACAGACAGCGGTGTTGATGTGGGCGACGGTATGTATGAGTACACAATGTACATCTACAACCCAACAAGTTCATCAATAAGCAGCAACTCATTTGCATTCTTCTTGGGTGATAATGACGATTATGAAACGGTTGATGGCGCAGCTTCAAACTTCTTTATGGGTATGATGGTTGTAGATAACGTTTCTGTAATTAAACTTGATAGTGAAGAAGAATATATATTCGCTCTTGAAAACGGCACAGCTGGTACAGCTTGTTACGAGTTTACAGAAGACGAAACAGAAGATGAAGACACTGAAGAAGAAGAGGAAGATACTTCTAGTACCTTTGATTCATCACTATGGTTGATTTTATCTTCAGTTGTAATAGGCGCTATACTACTTGCAGTAATTATTATCTTAACATACAGAAAAGTTGCTAAGAAGATCAAAAAGAAAATTCCTGTTAAGTACGAGAGCAATGTTCCAGTTAACCAAAAGACTGCAGAAGAACGCAGACTTGAGGATCGCGCTAAGGTAGCAGAGCCTATAGAAGACGATGACCTAAAAGACTAAAAAGTCGTATTTTACACACAAAACAGCTCTCAAATTTTGGGGGCTGTTTGAATTAATAATTAATATTGAATATTGAATAGTGAATAATGGTGGATTTTTAATTATACAAATTTATTACTAACTTCTTCACGCTTAACTTTTACTTCTTACTTCCGCCCAGCGGGCGGCTACGCAAACTACGACTTTTTAGATTTCTTTGAATATTATTTAGTAGATAAATAAGTTATAGTTTTTTAAAGCGATAATATATTTATTTTTGCTATTTTTTTGCAAAAACACTTTACAATTTCAATTTTTATGATATAATGTATATAATCAGATTATATAGTTAAGTTATATATCAATTTTGCAAAGGAGGTGTTTATGGCTGTTAGCAGTGATGTTCTACGAGGGCATACCGAAACTGTTATACTTAGGATTCTTATTGACGGCGATAGCTACGGATATGAAATTACTAAGCGTATTATTGAAGGCGGTGAAGGGTTAATTGATGTAAAAGATGCTACAGTATATACAGCTTTCCGACGTATGGAGCAAGAGGAACTTATTTCCACTTATTGGGGTGACGGTGTTGGCGGAGCAAGGCGCAAATACTACAAGATTACCGACAAGGGTGCGATAATTTATGAAGAAAAGAAACAAGAATGGGTAGAAGTATCCAAGTTATTAAACAATTTGATTTTAGGAGGCAATCAACAGTGTTAGATCAAAAATTTAAAGATTATATAGAAAAAGAACTTAGATTTGTACCTAATTGCGACGGTAAAAAAGATTTGCACGATGAGCTTTTAGATGAATTGATGACAATTGCAACTGAAGTTAGCGATAAAGAAGAAGAAGAAATATTTAAAATATGCACCTCAAGGTTGCGTGACTTTAGTGCGGATATTAGATATATAAAACAAGATCCTATTGTAAAAATTAAAGATGGGCAAGTTATGCGTGACATTTTGATTATGTTGAGCGCTGCATTGTTATCAGTTATAATATATCTTACCATAGGTTTCTGTGGTGGCGATTGGGGCGTAAGCGCAATTGTTATTTTTCCAGGGCTAGCCGGATTGTTTTTTGTTTATGCCGTTACAAAAGTATTGATATATAACGTTAAAAACCACAATCACAAAACTTCGGGTGTTATAATGTGTAGCTATGTGCTTATATTTACACTTGTGCTTTACTTTACTTTAACATTTGGGTTCGACCTTGACCCAGCAAAAACGTGGTGTATTTACACAATTATGCCAGCGCTTTTCGGATTGGTTCATATAGTAACACAACTAGGTTTACGCAAAAAAATGGTTAGTTCAATAGCTATTATGATTGAAGTTATACTAATTTCAGTTGCTATGTACTTGGCAGTTAGTTGCATAGTGTGGAGCTTCCACCCATACTGGTTGATTATTGTGTTTGGTGTGCTGCTTGACGGAATCTTCCTCGCCTACATTATCAATAAAAAACTACAACAAAATAAAAAATAGTATTTTAAACATTAAAAGCTCAAGTTAGTGCTTGAGCTTTTTTATCGCCAAATTTATGAAAATTTTGCTAAAATTTAAGGCTTGCATTATATCTTTATATATAGTATAATATATATATAAGAACTGGGAGTATTTTGTATAGGTGAATAATGATTGAAAATGAAGAAATAAAAAAACCTAAATCTAAATATAAAAAAGTGCTATCTGTAAGTGCTTTTGTGTTGTTTAACATAATTGCTATAGCGGTAGTTCTGCTACTTGAGCTTGATAGTGATTCGGGCTATTTTGCAAGTATGTCGGACGTTGTTGCTGTAATTAGCGCAAATATGATTTATTTCATTATGGCTATTATGTGCTATGTTGTGCACGTTTTGTGTGACGCCATTGCATATTTTGCGCTTATCAAAAAGTGCGGTTATGGCAATAGGCCTTGGCTTGCTATAAGAATTGCGATTTTAGGTAAATACTATGATAATATCACTCCTTGGAACACGGGTGGGCAGCCTTTTCAAATGGCATATATGATTAAAGCCAATATTGACGGGCCAACAGCTTGTTCATTACCACTTATAAAATATTCAATCCGAGTGTTGTTTTTTGATTTGATTGTAATAATACTATTTTCAACAGTAAGTGTAGATGTTTCTGGTATTATTTTAGCGGGTGCAATTTTTAGTTCAATTACTTGCACAATATTGCCGCTAACATTGCTAATATTCAGCAATAGGGTAGATGTAGTGTTGAAGTTTACAAGAAAATTAGTTGCGCTTGGTGCTAAACTAAAACTTGTTAAAAATTATGAAAAAACTTTGGCAAAGGCTGAAGATCAAGTTGATAGCTTTCTTGCTGCAATTAAATACTTAGGCAAACACAAAGAGATGGTTGTTGTTGTAGGTGGTGTTACGGCTGTTGATACAATTGCGCTATTAAGTATCCCATTTTTTATAATTAAGGCATTGGGTGGCACTGCTGTTAGCTTTATTGAGACAATTACGGTTGCTCTTTATGTGCAACTTGCAAGCGGAGTTGTGCCAACACCTGGGGCAGCGGGCGCAAGTGAAGCATCATTCTATAGCGTATTTAGTGATGTTGTGCCAGACGGATTCACCTTTTGGGCAGTGTTATTTTGGCGAATACTAATATTCTGTTTACCACTTGCACTGGGAGTAATTACACTTATAACAGATTGGCTTTCAAAGAGGCAAAATGTTGAGCTTGTTAAACGCGAGATTGTTTGGATGGGGAGAAAAACACTCAAGAAAAATGGCAAAGCTGAAGTAAAAAATACAGTGCTAGCTATCGACAACGCAGAAGAAATTGTTGAAACAGAATGCGCCAAGTGCGATTCTATAGAAGTACCCGCAGATGTTGATTCAGAGGATAGCAGTAATAAAGAAATGGGAGATACATAAGGGGAAACTTTAAAAAATTTGGAGGTCAGTATGACTAAAAGATTAAAAGTTTACGCAACACTTGTGCTATTGATGTGTGTAATCTTAGCGCAAGTAATATTTAATGTTAGTGGGTTTGTTTCGGCAGATACCACTTATGAGGCTACTATTGAAGTAGAAGAAGTAGTATATATTAATAATGAAGATGAGTTTTCTACCGCCTTTTGCGGAGAAGAAAGTATAACAATCCCTAGTACAACAACATATATATTGATGCAAGACTTATATCTTGACAACTATCCCGCAATGCAAGTAAGCAGTTTAGCGGGCGTTTTTGATGGTAACGGACACACAATTGTGGGGTTAAATATTGGCACAACTTCTATGTTTGGTTCAATTGAGGGCGCATTTAAAGATACAACGCTAATTGATGCTACAATAACTGTGGGTGAGAAGGGCGCATTTATTGCGCAGTCTAACAAGGGTGAGATTAGTAACATCAACATTGTAGCAACAGCAGATATTATCAAATCAGCTGATTTTGGTGGATTATGCTACTTAAATGAGGGTAGTATTTCCGATTGTTATATTGCAATTGACCTACAAAATGCGCAAGATAATGTGCTTGTTGGTGGACTTGTTTGGTGGAATTATGATAATGGAAGCATCGCAAATAGCTATTATGACATTTCATTTGATGGCGAATACGACAGCACAGTATCCTATTTTGCAAATGAATATACTGGCAGTGGTGATTCAGATGTTACACCACCTGTATACACAGAAGGCAAAGGCTATATAATAGCAGAAAGCAATGTTTATAGCATAAACACCTTAGTTGATGCAATTTACTATAGTAATATTGTTGATGAACAAAAGAGTGCAACACTTGCAAGCAATATAAATATTTTCAACTGCTTATTATCAAGCGATTTAGAAACACTTATTAAAGATCTTATATCAAACAGCAGTTATTACACAGCATATAACAGCGATTTAATTACAATTAAAACGAGTTCAACTAATGCAAATGTTACTGCAAGCGAAAGTTTGCAAGGCACGGGCACAAGTGATGACCCATATTTAATTACA
Organism: Bacillota bacterium; assembly: GCA_044426075.1. GTDB lineage: Bacteria > Bacillota > Clostridia > Christensenellales > DTU072 > JAWXUT01. The sequence goes on along the minus strand of JAWXUT010000002.1, from coordinate 9,191 downwards.
TCAATTGCAGATTTAACACTAATGGCAACAGATGACACATATTGCCAAGCTGATGTATATGTTAAACAAGTAGCAGACTTATCTTTTGTTGGATATGAAATAAGTATAATTGCATCATTCGGTGGATATTATGACGGCAATGGATATTCAATATCTGGATTATATAAATATTTATTTGAGAAAGTTGCAGATACTGCCACAATAACAGATTTGTATTTAATAGGCAGCGTTACAAGTGATTTAAGTGCTTTTGTATATATGAACGAAGGCACTATTCAAAATATAACCGCCATTATAAACTTTAAGGAAACTAACAGTTCGGGTTTGGTTGCTCATAATGACGGGGGCAAAATCACCAATTGTAGTGTTAGCGCAACGGGTGTAGACGGTTGTTATGCTATATGCGGATATAATAGTGGCACAGTTAATGTTGTGAGAAATATAAGCACATACAATATGTTTAATGAAAACTCGGGCACATCTGAATTATTATACACAACTGCCTCAAGTTGGAGTGATGATGAGTCAGTTCCCACAAATTCAATAATGTACTATGATGATGTTTACTACAGCACGGGTGATTCATTTACAACAACATTTGCAAGTAGCGATTATTGGGTGTACTACAGCACTGATGAGGGCAACGTTTATACACTTAAATTCTTATCTGATAGAGAAATTTACAATACAAAGACATCAAGCGACAGTTCAACTACTGTTGGCACAAGAAAAATTTACATCTACAGTGAAGATGATTTTGCGAAATACTTCTGCAATAGCTCCAGTACAACTATTGATACAACAGCACACTACATTTTAATGGCAGATTTGTATCTCGATAACTACGCACAGTGGAAGGTTTCTGCACTAAACGGCATATTTGACGGCAACGGACACACTATTGTGGGGCTTAATATTGGCAGTTCTTCATTGTTTGGAACAATAGCTACCAATGCTCAATTTATAGATACCACTTTAATTGATGTTACAATTACAGCTTCAACTTCAAATTTTGGCATAGTTGCAAATACAAACAACGGCACAATTTCTAATGTAAATATTGTGTATTCTGCGGATATAAGCGCGGTTACTGGCACATTTAGTGGGCTTTGTTATACAAATTATGGCACAATTTCTAATTGCTATGTTAATGCAGATGTAACTGGTGCAACTTACATAAATGCGGGTGGATTGGTTGGAATCAACGGTTACAAGCAAATTATAGACAATATTTATTATACAATTAATGGCACAATAACAGATAGTTATTATCACATAAACACAGCAAACGGATTGCTAGATTTAAATTATTATGCGATAGCTACAAATGATGACGGCAAAGATATCATAGGGAATTTCTCAACAGAAAACCCCTACTTTGCAGCAGACAGCGACACATATTCCATAAATACCTTAGTTGATGTGCTTTATTACAGCAATATAGCTAATGTAGAAAAGAGCGCAACACTTGCAAGCGATATAAATATCTTTAATTGCGAGTTGCAAGACGAAATAGAAACGATAGTGGTAGCGCTTTTAGAAGATAGTAATTACACCGCATATAACAGCGATTTAACCACAATTAAGTCTAGCGAAGATAAAGCTACAATTTACGCAAGCGGAAGTTTGCAAGGCTCTGGCACAATACTTGACCCATATCTAATTGTTTCAATTGAAGATTTGGCGCTTGTGGCAAATAGTGATGACTATAGCAGCGTTTACTTAAAGCAAGTGGCAGACTTGTCATTTATAGGCTATGCAGTGCCTACTATATCATCATTTAGTGGATACTATGACGGCGGTGGTTATTCAATTTCGGGGCTATACACATATTTATTTGATATCGTTGGCTATAATGGAACAATAACAGACCTATATGTTATTGGCAGCGTGACTGCAACAAGCGGATTAATAAACACAAATTATGGCACAGTTCAAAACATAACAGCTTACCTTACTATTGCAGATAATTGCGCGGGGTTAGTTTATAGCAACAATGGCACTATAACAAGAAGCACAGTTACTGCAACTGGCAGTGGCTTTGCTGTAGCCCAAACGCTACAAAGTGGCTCAACAGTGAGCGAAGTTAGAAACTTTAGCGAGTTATGTATGTTTGATGAGGTGGCAACCACAGCTTCAATCTCACTATTATACACAACTGCATCAAAGTGGAGTGATGATGAGTCAGTTCCCACAAATTCTATAATGTATAATGACAGCGCATACACAGCTACTTCAAATACATTAGCCTATACAGTAACAAATATTTCTCAGTGGTCAAGCTATGCGGATACTGCAGCCGATGTTTACACATTGCAGTTTGCTTCCGACAGAATGGCATATAAAGAAAAAATCAATAGTGTATCTGCAAAGAACTATAGCACTACATATTCTGTTTCCGACGATACAACCGCAACTGATGTTTTTGGACTACAAATGTTTACAATTACAACTGAATATAGCGATTATACAAAAACGATAACTTGGTATTCTGACAGCAGTTACACCACTGTGATTGCAGAGGGCACAGCGCTAAAAAACGCGGGCACATACTATGTTTTGCTAACATTTGCTTCAACTACAAACACAATGTTATTTGAAGTGCGTGGAACTTACACTGTAAACAAGGCAGTTTTAACTTATTTAGATTCTGACTTTACATATATTGACGGAATAGGCGGTTCTATTACCTATGACGGCGAAGAATTTAAATTATCTCAAGTTGTGCCATTAGATTTACCTAGCGATGTTTCATTTACTTATATAATTACTTCATATAGTGGCAGTGGTACAAAGGGTGATAATCCTAAAGATGCGGGTATTTATACAATAGAAGCAACAATTTCTGCGGATACATATGCAAATTATACAATAACCTTACCAATACTTAAAATTACAATTGAAAAACTCAGTTTGACTATTGCAATAAATATGGCAGAAAGTATAGCTTACAACAGCGCAATTACTACGTCTCAATACTCTTACTACTTGCCAGAAAACAGCGGAATTATTGAGGGCGAAGATATCGGTGTGGTTAACTTTGCTAGTGCTACATTTACTACAAGTTATAAGCAAGGCACAAGCGCGGTTGGCTCGGGTTATTACATTAGGTTGGATACAAATTCTGTTACGGCTGCAAATTATACAATAAGTACAACCTATTCTTACTTTAGCGTTGTAAAGGCAGATATTGCAGAAACTTTCAGCTGGACGGATAGTAGCTTCACGTATGACGGCAATTATCACGCAATAGCTATTGCGGGTGACACTTCGGCCTACACTATTACATACAAAACTAGCACGGGCACCGCGGTTTCTTCAAATGGATATATTGATGTTGGAAGCTATAGTTATGTGGCTACAATCAATTATAAAAACAATTCAAACTACAATGAATTAACCGTTTCTGGCGGAACAATGGTTATAGATAAAGCTAAATTAACCGTTACAGCAGATGATTTAGAGGTACAATATAAAGATTCTATTCCAACTTACACCGCAACATATACGCTTTTTGAGCGTGCAGATGGTGCAGTTGATAGTATCGGCACACTAAAGTTTACTTGTGATTACAGCAGTTCTAGCGAGCCAAATGAATACACCATTACGGTTAGCGGTGGCAGTTCAGTGTCATATGAAATAAGCTATGTTTCGGGTACATTGACGGTAGGCAAGGCGGATAGAGATTTAAGCCTTGAGTTAGATAGTATGCTATTTACTGGAGATGTGTTCAGCCCCACAATTAATTGTGCAACGGCAGGTAAAACAGTTGGTGAAGGCGACCTTGGCACAATTACTTATTATGACGCAGAAGGGGATGTGCTAGACGGCGCGCCTTCTGCTTGTGGCGATTACAGCTTGTCATTTACAACTACAGATAGTAACTTTTATAATTCAGCTACTTGGTCATTTGAATTCAGCATAACAATAGGAAATTTAGATGAGAACTATGTTGCAGTTGATGGCGACTACTATGAAGGTTCTTACAAAAAAGAGTATGATACAGAGGGAGTCACAATAGGGCTAAAAAATGCATTGCCAGACACAACAACGTTCGCTATAACTTACAAATACACATATGCTGGCAACAATTATGAACTAGATTATGCACCCGCATTTACAAATGCAGGGTCTTACACAAGCATTTCAATTGTTATAACTAGCGATTCATATGCAACAAAAACAATATCATACACCGGTGTTTATATAACAACTGCCACCTTGTCGGTTGAAGATTTGGCGGCAACTTACACCTATTCCGCTACAGAAATAGCAATAACACCCACACTTGCTACTGATCCTTTTGACGGAGACACAGTAAATGTTTCTTACACTATATCGGGCGATAGTAGCATTTTAGCGGTTGGAAATTATACATTAAAGCTAGCATTAGATAACTCAAATTATACCTTATCACAAAGTGAATTTACAGTTACAGTTGTTGCGGCAACAGTTGATATTGACTTTTCAGAAATGTTATTTGTATATGAATATGGCGAGTGCTACAGCAAGTTTAACGGCGATATAACATATGTTCTTGGCGGCAGCAGTTATGATGCAGAAGTTGGATTTGTTGTGGATAATTATAGCTATCTTGCCACATTAAGCGTAGGCACATATAGCATTACAAGCTTAAATTCTATATATATAAACAATGTTGAAAGTGTAAAGTTCAATATAAGTGGCGGCACAAATATCATAAGTGTTACACCTAAAGAAATCACCTTTGATTGGTCTAATGGAGAATACACGTTGCTAGACACATATGTGTATTCGGCAAGTGAAATTAATGCAGAGTTTGAGGTTGCAGAAAGCTACTTCAATAGCCAAAAGGTTTTTACATCAGAAAAGTTATACTTTACACTAATATGCGATAGTACAATTAAGGATGTGGGCGATTATGTGGTTTACGCAAGCATCAACAACAGCAACTATATGCTAGCAGAAAATAGCAAACAAAAGTCAGTTACGGTAACCAAAGCAAGCCTTACGGTAACCGTAGTTAGCACATCTGTTGTATATGGCGAAGAGGTAAGCGGTTTTACTTGCCTAACAAAAGGAATGTATTCAACTGATTCAATCTCAACAGTATATGAGTGCGACTATGAGGTCGGCGACATTGTTGGCACCTTTACAATAACAGCTTCAGCCGAGCACGCAAACTATGATATTACAATAGTAAACGGCACATTATCTGTAGTAAACGCAGATATAACGGGCATTGAAGTTAGCGGTGGCACTTACACATATAGTGGCACTGGTTGCGTTGTGACAGTTACGGGTGCAACAGATATCCACACAGTTACAATTGATAGTTATCCAATTAACGTGGGTGAGTATACAGTGACGGTGACTGTTTCAGCCGCAAACTACAACACCGCAACTATAACAGCGGATATAGTAATTAATAAGGCGCAGCCAACAATAGAAATTGCAGAATATAAAGCGTTGTATCGTGACAACACAACAATTGATATTGCAGATATTGCGGGCGTCGTACTAGATGTAAATGGTGCAACTCTAGCTGGCTCATTTAGTATGGAAGATAGTATTCTTGTAATGGGCAGTAATGAATATGAAGTTGTATTCACCCCAACAGACGCAAACTATGCAGAAGTTGCAGTTTTGTGGACAGTTACGGGATATGTAGAAGAAGAGGATATTCAACTAAGTATAGGCAACGGCAATTATTATGTAGATGACAGCGGTGATGTTGCAGTTGATAAAGATTATGTAACAATAAGTATATATTCTATTACGGGCATACACAGTTCAAGCTGCCAGTTGTACATAAACGGCGAGTTGGTTGAAAGTGGCACATATACTTTAAATGAGAGTGAAGAGTTGTTGGTTGAAATTGTAGTTGACGGCGCAAGTATATATAGTGAGTCAGTAAACTTTAAGTTGAACACAATTATCGGCAGTGTTGATGATGAAGACGTAGATGTTGATGACGATTTTAATGATGACAGCGAAGAGGGCAACAGCACTGAGTTAAACACCGAACCAAATTGGGTTGTAATAGGCATAATAATTGGCGTGGTTGCAGCAATTGCAATAGCCGGAATAGTAGTAATAATAGTAAAAAAGAAGCGAGCAATATAGCAATATAGCGCAAACGTTATAGGAGGCAGAAATGAAAAAAAGAATCATATTAATAGTGTTGATAATAGCTTTGTCGCTAGTGGCAATGATGTCAGTAGTTGCGTGCGGAATGTCTGGCACAACAACTACAACAAGTACAAGTGTCACTTTAAATAGCGTTGATATAAGCAGAAAGAGCATATTGAATGAATTTGAAACTTTTGACGGCGATTTGTTCTGTTTAAGCGTAACAGATGAGGTGTGCGAAACGGTGTTAGTAACAATTAATCTAACCAACACAAACGCATATTCCATAAGTTATGTTGTAATAAATGGCGAACGCATATTAAAAACAGCCTTCCGCAGCGATTCCACTACAAGTGTTATAAATATTGAATACACTCCAGATTATCAAGACTACTTAGATAATATAGTTGATTATGACACACAATATGAATATGAAATCAGCGTTACAGAAATAGCGGTAGCGGTGGGATTGGTATCAGAATACGTATCAATTGGTTCAAAAGGCACAAACACAGTAAACATAAGTCCAACATTTAGGGTGGATCTTGATTTTGGTTTAGCGGAGCAATATTTTGATGACACAATATATACAAATTATATTGATATAGTATATGGTTACACCTTGCAAGAGGCATCTGGCATAATCACCGAGTACAATATGGAAAAAACAAACGATAGTGAAGATTCAGTGGGAATGTGCGCAAGTGGATATGTCTTTATGGGTTGGTATACGGAACCCGAAGGCGGCGGCACTCTAATAGAATACACCGATCAATTTTTGTATAGTTCTATTACAAAGTTGTACGCGCATTATGACATACAGTTTGTATATGAGGTTATTAGTGAAGAAGACGGCACTGCAAAAATAACTGGTTTAACGGCATCTGGCAAGAGCCAAACTGCACTAGCTTTACCAAGTGAAATTGAGGGTTATACAATTATAGAAGTAGGAACATCAGCATTGACCACATCTGGTGCGTCATACATAACATTTGCGGATACAATAACAACTGTTGGCAACTATGCGTGTAGAGGGCTAACCGCATACATAACATTAACCGACAGCATAACAACAGTAGGCGACTATGCCTTTGAAAATTGCACACGATTAGTGGTAAATTCTGCACTAAACAATGTAGAATATATAGGAACATATGCGTTTGCGGGTTGTGTATGGGATACGGTTTATGGCGCCAGAACTTACTCTGACACGCTGTATTTAAATGAAAATCTTACATATCTAGGTGACTATTGCTTCTATAATAGTGGATTTAAAAGCGTTATGGTTGATGCTAACATTGCAATTTTAGCAGAAAATATGGGCTCTTATATCTTCCAATATAGCGCAAGCTTAGCAAACTTTTATTCTGCTGTTGAGCTTGCAGAAGGTGCTTCATATCTTTCTGTTGCAAGTTATGGTGGGCTTACAACTATTCCCGCATACTGCTTCCAATATTGCTATGCATTAAAGACATATGCAACTACATCAGCTGGTTTGATAATGTCTACTGGTGGAGTGAGCGGTGTTTATCTTGCAGAAGGATTGACGAGTATAAGCGCATCTGCTTTTAGTGGACTTAATAAAAATAGTTCGGCACAACTTACTACAATTACGCTTCCCGACAGCTTAGTAAGCATCGGCGAAAATGCATTTAACAATAGCGGTCTTACTGATATTATTTTTACGGGCGGCAGCGCAACTGAAAGCCAACTTGCTACAATCGGCGATTACGCTTTTGCACAATGTAACTTTACAACGCTTTACTTGTATACTAACAATTTATCATCTGTTGGCAAGGCGGTTTTTGAGTTTAATACTGATATGATTAGTCTTTATCTATATGCAACAAATGTACCAAGTTTTTCATCTGCAAATAGCGGAATCAGTCAGTACACCAATGATTATTTAAAAATATATGTGCAAGATAGCCTAATTTCAGCTTATGAAGATGAGTGGGTTACTGGAGGCACGAGCGTTTGGGGCACTGGTGGCGTTGCGTTCAACTTTATAAGCCTATCAAAAATTATCACAATTGATAAAGCTACATATGCCTATGAGGTTATTGATGAAGACAGCAAAACAGCTAGAATTGTATCCGCATTTCAAACGGGAACAAGCACTGCAATCACCATTCCAGCTACAATTGATGGCTACACAATTACAGAAATAGGTGGCGCGTTTGCATTTGTAGCACTAACTTCAGCTACAATAACATATCCTGCAAATATAACAGAAATTTGTGACAGTGCATTCATTGACACCGCACTAAAAACATTTGACTTTAGCGGATTAACTAATCTTGAATCAATAGGTAAATATGCCTTTGAAAACACCAATATAACCAGCTTTATAAGCGCTTCATCCGCATTAACTTCTATCGGGGTAGATGCATTCTATAGTTGTAAATCACTGGAAAAAGTTGTGTTAATTACAACTGGAAGTGACCTTTGGATAGACGATAACGCATTTAAGTATAGTGGGGTAGAAACAGTGGTTTTGGGTCCAAATGTAAGATATGTAGATACTGGTGCATTTAGTTATTGCGAGAACTTAACATCAGTTTATATTCAAGCAGAAAAAGTATTTGGTGGCAGTCTTACAGCAACATTGGTTTTCACTGGAACCCCTCTCACAAACATGACAATGTACTTCGCAAGTTATAAGATAATGCAAACATTTATGAGTGATAAATACTATGGTGCTTTAGAGTGTGAATATGTTGAAGGCACATATGTAGGTTAATAGCCGCATTTTAAACAAATAACGCAATTATATATGCAAAAAGCACCACAATTTTGTGGTGCTTTTAATTTTGTTTTGTTGTCAATGGGTTAATATATTTGCTATTTTCTGCCGTTTGCTTTAACGTTTACGTGGTTTTTAATGAGGCAACTTGGTGCGTTTCCCATAAGATATAGGCGCTTGTTGGCGATTAAGGCATTTTTTACTAGTGAGTAGTGTTTGGGATTGCCATATTGCATTAGTGCGCGTTGGGTGCGCTTTTCTTCTACAGATTTTGGTACATATATAGGCTTCATTGTGTCGGGATTTATGCCCGTGTAGTACATTGTTGTGGATT
>JAWXUT010000097.1:0-6395 GCA_044426075.1 Bacillota bacterium | reverse complement strand
CCACATTGGCTAGTCATAAATATAAACTGACTGTCCCCTCTTGTCTAAGAGGGATAAAGTATCGGAGTAAATATAAACTTGAGATAAGGATTGAAATATATATTTTTTTAAAGAGGTTAAAACGGCCCTTGACCCGAATATCTTTTGCAAGTCTTTTAGTTCAGCGAAGGAAGTAACAATAGAAGAAGTAGAGCGCGTTCCTTCGCATATTTATTGTATCGCAAAATATATCCGCGTAAAGGGTTACAACAAAAACAAGTTTTTGCAGTTTTGTATTTATATTTTAAAAGCTCAGAAAATAGCAATAGAATTTTTCATTTTTATATGTCCTCTAAATGGGGTACACTTCAGAACCCGTAAAGGGTTGATTGTATGCTGTACGCTGGGAACAAATCTTATATTATGAATACAAAAGGCTATAAAGAAATCAATCTTTATAGCCTTTTTATAGTTTTATAGAATATAGTATAGATTATTATTCTAGGTTGAATTTGCCACAGTTAAATTCGCTAATATCCATTGGATATTTTCCGTCGAAGCAACCTTTGCAATATTCGGTACCTTGTGCGCCACAGTAGGCAGCAGTTAGTTCGTCAAGTTTTAAGAAGTGTAGGCTATCGGCTCCTATAAGTTTGCAGATATCTTCTTCTGTGCGGTTGTGACCAATTAGTTGATCTTTGCTTTGCATATCAACGCCAAAATAGCAAGGATAGCTAACTATTGGGGAAGCTACAAGCATATGAACTTCTTTTACGCCACTTTTGCGAAGCATTTGAACTATTTTTCTGCTAGTTGTGCCACGAACAATGCTATCGTCAATTAGAATCAATCTTTTGCCAGCAATGTTTCCGCGGAAGGCGTTTAGTTTGATTTTAACACTGCTCTCGCGCATTGATTGGCTGGGCTGAATAAATGTTCTGCCGATATATCTATTTTTTGACAACGCGTCTACGTAAGGAATCCCGCTTGCGTCGCTAAATCCGTGTGCGGTTACTAGTGCGGAATCTGGCACGCCAGCAACTATATCTGCATCGATTTTGTGTAGTTTTGCTAGCAACTTGCCACATTGATATCTGGCATCGTAAATGTTAACTCCGTCCATATAACTGTCGCTTCTTGCAAGGTAAACATATTCAAATACACACAACCTTTTTGTGATATTTGCAAGCATCTCACTTTTAATTGTGCCGTCTGTGGTAACAGTTATCAATTCGCCAGGCTCTACGTCACGCACAAGAACTGCGTCAACCGCATCAAGCGCGCAAGATTCACTAGCAAATAATATCTCATCACCACGCTGACCCATAACACAAGGCTTTAAACCATATTGGTCACGAACCACAAATAACTTGTTATCGGCAACTACTACTATTGCAAATGCTCCAACTAGTTCGGCTGCAGCTTTGCGAATGCCTTCTTCAATGGAATTTTCACTGTAAAAGTTGATTAGGGCGGCTAATACTTCTGAGTCAATTGAACTTTGAAAAATATGCCCCGCATCTATCATCTTTTGCTTAACAGCTTCTGCATTTACTATGTTTCCGTTGTGGGCAATAGCAATTCTGCCGTGTCTGCCATAAAATACAACTGGTTGCGCGTTTACTACGTTGCTGCTTCCCGTTGTGCTGTATCTTACGTGGCCGATGCCAACATTGGTTTCGGGCAATAAATCAAGTTCGGTTTCGCCAAAAACTTCATTTACTAATCCCATATTTTTGTAATATGCAATTTGCCTTTTGTCATATTGAACCGCGATGCCTGCGCTCTCTTGCCCTCTGTGTTGCAATGCGAACAAGCCAAAATAAATGTCGCGCGCAAGTGGTTTTGCTTCTGGTGAAATTATGCCAAATACACCGCACTCTTCGTGCACACCAAATTCCCTTTGTGGAATTATGCAACTTGCCATTTATTTATCTCCCATCAAGCGTGACATCAATTCGCGATAAGCGTCTTCAACTCCACCCATATCACGGCGGAATCTATCTTTGTCTAATTTTTCTTTTGTTGTGCTATCCCAGAATCTGCAAGTGTCTGGTGAAATCTCGTCTGCCAAAATTATATCACCGTGATATCTGCCGAACTCTAATTTGAAATCTATTAAATCAACATTAATTTCTGCCATATATGCACGCAAAATGTCGTTTATTTTAAATGCCATTGCTTTGATTTTTGCAATTTCTTCTTCTGTTGCAACGCCCATTGCAAGTGCGTGATAATCGTTTATCATTGGGTCGCCAAGCGCGTCATCTTTATAGCTGAATTCTAGTACTGTTTGTGCCATTGGAGTTCCTTCTGGAATGCCAAGCCTTTTGCTTAAACTACCCGCAGCAATGTTTCTTACAATAACTTCAAGTAGCACAATTTCAACCTTTTTAACATAGGTTTCTGTGTCGCTAATTTCTTCAATAAGGTGGGTAGGAATGCCCTTTGTTTCAAGCATTTTAAATAGGAAGTTTGAACATCTGTTGTTTACAATGCCTTTGCCTTCAATTTGACCCTTTTTCAAGCCATTAAATGCGGTTGCATCGTCTTTGTATTGCACCATTACGACATCTGGGTCGGTTGTTGCGAATACTTTTTTTGCTTTGCCTTCATAAAGTTGAGTGGTTTTTTGCATGGGGTACTCCTTTGTACTTATTAATATATACATTGTACCAAAACTAAAACATTTTTTCAAACATATTGCACCAACAAAAAAAATTAATGGCATTAAAATAGTAAATTTAAAATGGCAATATAACAATTGACTTAATCCATTAAGTTTACTATAATGTAGGCATGCTAATTACCATAGAAAATGTGGATTTTGGATACAATCACCAAACCACGTTAGAAAATTTGAATATAAAAGTAAATGACGGTGACCGCATAGGTTTAATCGGCAAAAACGGAGGCGGAAAGACGACATTGTTGCGTCTAATTTTGGGTGAATTGGAAGCCACCGCTGGCAAAATAATCAAAAAATCGCAATTAACAATAGGATATTTACAACAAAACACCGGATTAGAAAAAGATACTCCTGTATATGAAGAGATGATGAGCGTGTTTAAAGAAGTCACCGCAAAAGTGCAGAAGCAAGAGGATTTATCTTGTGCAATGTCAGCCGTTGACCACAGCACGCTAGAATACAGAAAAATTGTGGCAGAATACGACAGAATAGGTGCAGAAATTTTTGCGCGCGACGGCTACAACACCGAAATCAAAGTTAAAACCGTGTTAAACGGCATGGGATTTGCAGGCAAATACAATCAAACAATAAGCACAATGAGCGGAGGTGAAAAGACCCGCCTTGCGCTTGCTAAACTCCTTTTAGAAGCCCCCGAAGTATTAATTTTAGATGAACCCACAAACCACCTAGATTTTGCAACGCTACAATGGCTAGAAGACTATTTGTCAACCTACAAAGGCGCCATAATTATAGTGTCTCATGACAGATATTTTTTAGATAAAATGGTGGGTTACATTTGGGAGTTGCAAGATAAAGAGGTTGAGCGCTTCACTGGAAACTATTCAAAATACAAGGTTACAAAAGAAGAGCTGGTTAAGTTCCGCCTAAAAGAATATGAAAAACAGCAACAGCAAATTAGCAGTATGCAAGAGTATGCTGAAAAAAATATTGCGCGCGCAACCACTAGTAATAGTGCAAAAAGCAGATTGCACCAACTTGCAAATATGGAAGTATTAAAGCCCCCTCGCACATACGAAAAGGCTCCAAAGTTCAATTTTACATTTGACCGCGATAGTTCAAAAGAGGTGTTAACGGTAACTGAAATGCCACTTATGGTATCCGATAGGCAGCTTTGTGGCGATGTAACTTGTTCAGTGTTTAGAAAAGAAAGGGTTGCAATATTGGGTGCAAATGGAACAGGCAAATCAACTCTTATTAAGGCACTAGTTAAAAATGCGGACTTTAGAATTAAGTATGGTGCGGGTGTTCGCATAGGCTACTACGATCAAGAAAACTTAAACATTGACTTTACAAACACCGTGTTGGAGGAGTTGTGGAGTAGGCACAGTAGGGCATCACAAACAGAGATGCGCGGTATTTTAGGAGGCTTGCTTCTGGGTGCTGAAGACATAAATAAAAAGATATCCGTGCTAAGTGGAGGCGAGCGTGCGAAGCTAGGCTTTGCAATTGTAATGGCAGAAAAAAGCAACTTGCTAATACTAGATGAGCCCACAAACCACCTTGATTTAAACAGTCGCGAAGCGCTAGAAAACGCACTTTTGCGCTATGAGGGCACGTTGATTTTTGTGTCTCACGATAGGTATTTTTTAAACAAACTGGCAACAAAAACGCTAGAGCTCACCGAGCAAAAACTGCGCACATATCTTGGCAATTATGATGAATATTTGTTAAGCAAAAAGGCAGAAGAAGTGGTGCGCCAAAAAGAAGAACAAGAGGCGCGCCTTGAGCAGCCCACAGTTAAAAAAGCATATCGTTCTGCAAAAGACCGCAGTGCAGAAGTCGCAAAAAAACAGCGAATTTCAAAGCTAGAAAAAGATATCGCCCAATTAGAAACTGCAATAGCAGAAAAAGAAAGCGAGTTATATCTCCCAGAAATTGCTTCCAATTATATAAAATACAACGAAGTTAAAGCCGAGTATGACGCTATGCAATCCACTTTAGATACATATTATGATGAATATTTTAAGTTGTCATAAAGAGAATTAATTAATTTTAGGTTCTTTTATTTTAAACGCTACAAAAAGGTTGCCAAGCGAGAAAAATGCAGCTATAAAGAACACCCAATGTGCTCCAAAATATGCCCAAACAAGTCCACTAATTTGCGCTGCTATAATTGCGGCAGCGTGGTCTAAACTGGTGCCGGTAGAAAGTGCGCGGGTGACTTCGGAAGGGTCAAGTGCAATGCGCCTCATATATACCGATTTTACCACGCCAACTTGCATAGAAAGCCTATCTAATACAAAAAGCACATAAATAATCATCACCAAAAATGAAGAATCAGGCAACACTTCTTTTGTTATAAGTAGCACTACAAATCCATAAATTGTGTACACGAATATAAAGCTTAGCGCATCAAAAAACATCATAAATTTAATGCCCTTTGTGTCTAGCCATTTGCCCACAAAGCGGAAGAAAAATATGCCCAAAAAGCTACTTGCAATAGTCAACAAACTCATTACATCTGCGCCCTTTAATAGCAAATCTACAATTACCCAAGATCCAAAAACATATGCAATTTGCTTCTGTACGCCGTGCAAAACTGTAAGCAAATAATAATATTTATATTCTTTGCGAAAAAGGAATTTAAACTTCGTTTTAGTTGGCACAATTTCATTCTTTTTGGTCTCTTTAACAAGTAGAAAAGCCACCACTGCTGCCACAAAAAATCCTATTCCGCTAATTACAAAAACCCATTTTATATCTGTTGTAAATGAAAAGAAGTCGGTATAAAATCCCACAAAAACAAGTATTCCAGTAAAAAACGCCACCGCAGTTTTCACACTGCCATATTGCCCCACTCTTACGCCTACTTTGTCTGGTTCTGCAAGTGACATTCCAATTTTGTCAGATAATGGCATAAACAAGTGCATACCCAATGAATTTATAAATAAGAATATCAACATTATGCTAAATGAAGGTGTAATAAAACCGAGCACCGTTATTCCTATACAAGAAAGCAGTTGTGCAATAAACGCTATGCGAAAGTCTCCTATAAACGAAAGTGCGCTGATAATAAGCACGCAAATAAGCCCTGGTATCTCGCGAGGAATTTCTATAAATGCGCGTTGCACTTCATTAATATCATATGCATCTTTATAATAATTTGAAAATATTGAGTCGCTCAAACCATTTGCAAACGCAACTACCCCTATCAAAATAAAGAATAGCAGCAACTCTCTTCTCATTCCTTTTAACGCATTAAAACACTTCTTCATATACACCACTCCCTTTGCCCGAGTAGAGTATAACATTTAAGCCATTACAAGTCAAACATTTGCCTCTTATTTTACATCACACCACAAATAAACAACTTACGGTGTTGTTTTGTTGGGTTTAATAGTGGAACAAATGGCAACACGCAATAAAATGCAATGAAATTGCCACAGCGTGGCAGTGAAATTCCTATCGGAATGAAATTTACAAGCAAATGAAAGTCGCTTGCGCGAATTGTGGATAAAATTATATAGATCGTCGTTATTGTTTAAACGCATAATCTATACAATCGTAGGGTGGTAGTCCTCTGACGCCCGAAACCGCATTAAAATATTATTCCACGATAAAATGTATTTTCACAAGTTTACATCGTCGTTTCCTTGATACTTAAATAAACATACAATCCCAATAACACCAAATTTTCAATATGGATGCGGGCGTCAGAGGACTAACGCACCCTACGATTGTATGCATTGCGTTTCACCATTTGTTC
>JAWXUT010000096.1:0-6424 GCA_044426075.1 Bacillota bacterium | reverse complement strand
AACACCAGAACTAAATGGGGCAGACGCAGACCTTACATATTCGGCGGTGGGCTATTTGTTATTGCAGCCTTTGCATTGTTGTTCATACCTTTAAACGGATTAAGCAATAACGCTGCAAAAATAGCTATTTATACGGTGGGATATATGTTCTATAACACATTATCTACAGTTATTGCCGTAAGTTACAGCAGTATGAGTACAGAAATTGCCACAAGTTCTAAAGAAACTACACAAGTTAACACTTTAAGATTGTTGTTCTCTATGTGCTCGGGCGGAATAGCTACTGTTGGTGGCGCGGCTCTTTTAGAACAATACTTATCCGGTGCATTTAATGCTACTACTTTGTATCTTATTATAGTACTAGGCTTTGGTATCTTATACACAGTGCCACTTGTGCTAACTGGACTTTATACACACGAAAGGGTGGAGCTTCCCAAAGAAAAATCCACTTTCTCTTTTAAAACATTTATTAAGCCATTTAAAGTTAAAGCGTTTGTCTTCCTATTATTAGGATACTTATCCGCTTATGTTTGTATGGATTTATTGTCAACAAACATCGTTTACTTCAGCAACTACGCACTAACCGCAAACGTTGGTGGTTCGGTTATTCTTGCTGTTATTATGGTGTGCACGGGTGTTACTTTGCCACTTTACTATTATCTAATGGCAAAAGGTTGGGCAAAACCAGTGTTGTTCCGCTTAGGTATCCCAGTTTATATTGTGGGTATTGTGCTACTAACTATGATAGAAACAAGTAGCGCTATATTGGTATTAGGATTCTGTGTTATTATAGGTTTAGGTATGGGCGGCAGTCAGTTGATGCCTTGGATTATTTTCCCAGATGTTGTTGATGTTGCGGAACTTAAATATAAAGACAGACCAACTGGTAGCTTTAGTGGTGTTATGACATTTACTAAAAAGTGCAGTAGCGCAATAGCAATATTTTTATCAGGTATCATCTTAAAAGCTGTAGGGTTTGTTGAACCAGTTGCAGATGAGATTACTGGTAAGATAGATTATGCAGACTTTGTGCAACCAACAAGTGCAGTTTGGGGTATCAGAATAATGATTCTTGCAGTAGTAGCAGTATTTATGATATCCGCATTTATTGCCATGAGCAAACTAAAATTATCACAAAAACGTGCAGAGCGCGTTAGAGAACTAATAGAAAAAAATCGCAAAAACGAACCATTCACAGCAGAAGATCAAGCCGATTATGATAAAATCGCTAAAGATTTATTCTAACAATAAAAGGAGATTACAATGAAAAAACAAATCACACTAGGTGTTGTATCACTAACAAGAAACACATTTGACTATGAAGCAGGGCAAGCAATTTACAACAACATAGTTAAGGATTTACAAAAACTTGAAAACGTTACAGTAGTAGCAATTGAAGATTATGTAATGGAGCCAGACCAAGCAATAGCAGCGGCCCACAAATTATATAGCGCAAATGTTGATGCAATTGCAATAATAAGCAGTACGTTCCATTTGGGACATTTGGCACTAGAAATCAAAAAGATTGTTGATAAACCATTGTTGTTGTGGGGATTAAATGAGCTTCCATACAACGGCGGAAAAATAAGATTGAACTCTGTTTGCGGAGTAAATCTTAATGCAAGCAACTTGACAAAGGCGGGATATAAAGATTTCGTTTACACCATTGGCGACAGCATTGACCAAGATTGGCTAGATGCAATCCGCATTCAAGTGGCGTTAAAAAACACAAGTGTAGGTATAATAGGATACAGAGCACACGGTTTCTTTAATGTTGGAGTAGATGAGCTTGCGTTATATAAGAAGTTCGGTTGCCTAGTAAACCACTATGAACTTGATGATGTATTTAAAAGCGACTACAACAAAGATGATGCAGAAAGATATGCAAAGCAAATTAAAGCAACATTTGATACAAGTTCAATAACAAGTTTGCAAGCAACAAAGGTGGCAGAATTGTCCGCTAAGTTGAAGGCATTTATGGATAAAAACGGCATTAATGCGTTGGCAGTAAGATGTTGGCCAGAGTTTGCAGCGGGATACGGCATTTCACCTTGCGCAAGTATGAGTTTGTTGCAAAGCGAAGGATATGTACTTGCATGTGAGGGCGATATCGATTGTGCGTTAACAATGGTAGCACACCAAGCAGTTGGTGCAGAAACACCATTTATGGCAGACTTATCACAAGTAAATTTAAAAGAGGATTTTGCATTGATGTGGCACTGTGGCGTTGCACCTTGCAACTTATGTGACGGCGTTTGCACCCCAACATTAGATACATATTTTGCTGGTGGCAAAGGTGTAACAGCGGGATTTGTAATGAAAGCAGGCAGAATGACAATGGCACGTTTAGATAGTATCAACGGTGAATACAGATTGTTACAAGAGTGTGGCACAGCATCTGCAATGGACAAAATGTTAACTGGCACATATGCAAAAGTTACATTTGACAGTGGAATGAAGGCAGTACTAGACCGCGTAGTTTACAGCGGAGTAGCCCACCACGTATCTATGGTATATGGTGATTACACCGCATCTTTCAAGATATTTGCAAAACTAGCAAACATTGAAGAAGTATAATGGATACGCACGAACTTAGCACAAAAGGTGCAATATTATCAATAGATCACAGCAACTTTTCCGCATATGGCAGAGTGTTGAATTATGATGCAAGCGAAGCAATCGCATTTATCGAGAGCAATGTTATTTTGCCAGAAGCGGGCAACGCATATGTTGCGGGAGATGCAAAGTTGGAGTCTGTTGCGGTTATAAAGCAAATCGGGCGAGAAGTTTTTGCAGAGCTTCCTATACAAGCGGGCTGGTGCGTTGGCAGATTGCGTGCCATGAACGGTATGGAATGGCATAAAAGTTCGGAGGTTATTGTAGCTTGTTCAAATATGGTATTGCTTCTTGGTAAATATAGTGATATAATAGAAGATACATATGACAGCGCAAAAGCAGAAGCTTTTTATGTGAAAAAAGGCAGTGTAATTGAACTCAATCCTTACACCTTGCACCTAGCGCCACTCAATATGGGTGACGGATTTGCTGCAATTATCGTGTTGCCAAGCAAAACTAACCTAGCACTTAGCGGGGGGATAGACGGCACACTTCGTGCAATTAACAAATGGCTCCTTGTTCACAATGAACATAAAGTTGGCATAGCTGGCGGCGGAAAAATTGGCATAGTTGGCGAAAATATCACTTTGATTGCAAAATAGGAGCGTGTTTGTATGAAAAAATTAGGTCATTTGGCAATAGCGGGTATGGTTCTTTGCTGGTCGGCATATTATTTGCTGTCCGCGTGGGGCGTTGAGTTTACGGGCTCGCCATATCTAACGGGAATGTTGCTCCGCTCAGCCGCGCTTATATTCTTAACCATTTTTATGGTGGCAAAAGGTGCATTTAAGCAGCTATTTGCAGTAAAAAAGGCGCTTGTTCCACTTATATTGGTGGGATTACTGGGCTTCGCACTTGATACATTTGCGAATATCGGATTTATGTATGGTTCTGTTGCAACGGGCACTATGCTATTAAAAACCGATGTACTTATGGTAAATTTGGTCGCGGTTATCGTATTCAAAGAAAAAATCACCCCTAAAGAATGGGTGTTTGCACTAATTATGTTTGCGGGCGTGTTGTGCGTACTTGATATCGATTTCAAGTCTATGACTTTTAACTTTTATGATTTGTTCTTCATTTTGAGTGCAATGGCGGTTACTGCTAACGCATTCTTGATTAAGGGCGTGCAGAAAAAATTTGAAGTCAGCAATGAGGTTATTGCATATTATAACAACTTTGTTGTATTAATAGCTTTCACCTTGGCAAGTTTTATAAGTGCGGATATCTTCACGATGTCTGCTAACACTTATGATGCAGGTGTTATTCTGTTAATACTAGCGGGTGGACTTGCTCAAACGGGAATATATGTATTCTATTACAGAAACTTACGCGTGTATCCAGTGTGGTTAGTAAAAGTTTTCTTGCTAATTATGCCTATTATCACCGCAATTGTAAGCGTATTTGCGTTTGGAACTACAATATCTACTATTCAAATAGTGGGCATGGCGGTTGTAACGCTTGGCGCACTCGGAATTATATTATCACAAAGGAACAAACATGAAGGAGGGCAACATGTACGAAATTAAGTCTTGTGAAGGTGGCTTTATTATCTATATAAATAATAAACCTATATTCAGACATTCAATTGTACACCCAATGATGATAGTGGGCTACAGCAAGCTGTCATTTAAAAGCACACACGGTGCATTTACAGTGAAAGAAAAAACAACTTCTGACCCTATCGGACTCACAAAGTATACTATAAATGAAGACGGTGTTACGCTATCAGCTAAAGATTTATCAGTTAAACTTATAATTGAAAACACCGATTATGGCGCTAAAATAACTTGCGAAACAGACAGCGAATGCGACTATTATCGCTTTGATACCTTGAGTGCACCTAAAGAGTGCATCTTTGGCGGTGGTGAACAATATCGTAAGCTAAATTTAAAGGGTGAATATGTAGAAAACTTTGTATCAGAACATATCAATCCCATACACGTTGCACAAAAAACCATACTTGGCAAGGTAGTTAAGTATCGCGAAAAGAAGCATAAAGATATAAAAACTTATGCCCCAATGTCAACCTTTGTAAGCAGTGAGCACTATGCAATAAGGTTTGATGTAGATAGTCACGGATTGCAAGACTTCCGCCCCGACTATTACTCATCTTACAAATATTATCAATTGCCAAAAAGCATTAAAATATTTACAGCAGACTCATACAAAGATATTACAAAAGCTATGGCAACAGATATTCCTAACAGAGAATATTTGCCAGATTGGGTTCACGAAGGTATGATTTTAGGTGTCCAAAACGGTATTTATCGCACAATTGCAAAAGCTAAAAAGATGATTAATAAAGGCGCAAAAGTATGCGGTGTTTGGAATCAAGATTGGTCTGGCAAAAAGATAACAGCAGTAGGTTCACAAGTTTATTGGAACTGGGAAGTTGACCACGAATTGTATCCAAACTTGCAAGAAAAAATTGCAGAACTAAAAGAAATGGGCGTGCACTTTTTGGCTTACATCAATCCATATTTAATAGTTAACGGCAAAATGTATAATCATTGCAAAAAAATGGGATATTTAATTAAGAATCCTAAGGGCGAAGTTTATCACATCAAGTCAACAACGTTTGATGCAGGTATGATGGATTTGACAAACCCACATATGGTTAAGTATTTAAAAGAAGTTATCATAAAACAAAATATGCTTGACCTAGGAATTGATGGATATATGGCTGACTTTGGTGAGTACTTGCCAGTAGACAGCGTACTTTACAGAGGCAACGCAATTGACCTACACAATATGTGGCCAACAATGTGGGCAAAAATCAATCGCGAAGCCGTAGAAGAAAGTGGCAGAGCAGAAGAAATATTCTTCTTTACACGCTCCGCATACAATCAATCACAAGAATACACAACAATGATGTGGAACGGCGATCAACACACCGACTTCACTGCAGATTATGGCATGCCTTGCGTAATGCCTGCAACCTTCAATCTAGGTTTCAGCGGAGTAACGGCAGTGCACAGTGACATAGGCGGATACATCAGTTTCTACACATTAAAGCGTACACCCGAAGTTTATGTAAGGTGGATGGAAATGAGCACGTTCTCACCACTTTTACGCTCACACGAAACAATCCGACCACAAGTAAATGCACAATATGATTCAAATGGCGTACTTGAACACGCTTGCAAATTATCCTCAATTCACGCCCACATTGCCCCATACATTAAGGTAACTATGGCAGAAGCAAACCTTGGCATAATGGCAATGCGCCCCGCTTTCTATGAAGAAAACGACCTTCAAGCACACAAAACAGACTATGAATACTTGTTTGGTGCAGACATATTTGTGTCACCAGTAATGGCTTACGATGTAAAACAAAAAACCGTAAACCTACCCAAAGGCAACTGGATACACATCTTCACTGGCGAAAAATTTGCGGGCAATCAACAAATAACCGTCCACGCTCCACTCGGCACCCCACCAGTCTTCTACAGAGAGGGCAGTGAGTACGAAGAGCTATTTGCTGAAGTTAAAAATATCTAATCATATAAAATAGCTTTAAAGAAATCATTTTCTTTAAAGCTATTTTTTTTAATTAAAAATCTAAAATTGTGGAACCCAATTATTGAACTGTACCCACAAAAATGGACACATATAAAAATGTAAATCAGCAGGCACCCCCGTTTTGTGAACAGTTTACGAAAGTGGATTGTACCCACAAAAATGGACACACACAAAATGTCTTTTGAATATACATCCCCAAATGTGTACAACAACAACCCCGCAAGGGGATATGTTTCGCGGCCGACTCTTCACCTCTACTATTTTAACATATATCGTGTCAAAT
>JAWXUT010000095.1:0-6601 GCA_044426075.1 Bacillota bacterium | reverse complement strand
ATATCAATAACACCAACTTTTCAATAAGGATGCGGGCGTCAGAGGACTAACGCACCCTACGATTTAATATTCATCTGCGCTGAAATATGCGTTCCAACTTTCCCATATAATCAACCCTTTACGGGTTCCACAATTATTCATTATTCAATATTAATTATTCACTCAACCCGCTTGCGGGTTCGCACCCTACAATCTTATGCATTGCCATTTGTTCCACGATTGCACCATACAACCAACCCTTTACGGGTTTTTACATACTTTTCTCTAGGAATGCAAGCTGCTCGGGGCTCAATTTCACCTTGTCTGCAAGCATTACCTCGTCAAATTGTGCCATATTTGAGGCGCCACAAACGGGGATAACGTCTATTGGTTGTGAAGTTAAGTAGCTTATTACAAGGGTGCCTATGGGAACGTTTAGTTCAACAGATAATTGTTGCAATCTTTGGGCGCGCCTTTTGTTTTCATTGGACCAGCCATAGCGTTGTTGAGGTCCTTTTTTAACGGAGCCGTTTAAATATTGGCTAAAGAACCCTTTTGCTTGTGGTGACCACGCCATAACGGGCATATTTTCTTCTTGATACCACTCATATTCAATATTATTCATCATAACGTGGGTTGTATCACGGCTTACTGGCGGTGTGCTGTATGCCAATGAATAGTTAATTTGGCTCACTGAAAATGGTGTTAATCCATTTTCTTTTGCGAAGTCGTTTGCTTCTTGAATACGGGCAACTGACCAGTTTGATGCGCCTATTATGCGAACTTTGCCGTCTTTAACAAGCCTATCTAGTGTGGGCATAATTTTTGAAACTGGCATTTTGCAGTTATCCCTATGCAATAAAAGCACATCCAAACAATCTGTTTTTAATGCGCGCAAGCTCTTGTGCACATCGTGGGATATGCAACTGCCAGACACTCTTTTTCTTTTGGTTATTACGTTGTGATGCGCACATTTTGTAACTAACACCATTTTGTCGCGGTGCTCTTTTAAAAATGGAGCAAAGTTTTTTTCAGACAAGCCCGCATTGTACATTCTTGCGGTGTCAAAACTGTTGCCTCCCATTTCAAGATACTTTTCAAATAACTCTATTGCGTGTGGGCGCCTTTTGGGATTGCCCATACCATTGTCACCCATAGTTATTTTTGTAAGTTCTAGCTCGTTTAGCTGATTTGATAGCGTTACTTTTTGCATATATTTCTCCTTGTTGCGGATAGCTTAATCCATATCAATTGTTATACTATTGTACTCCGTTGGCTTTAAATTTACCCTTTTGTGCAATGCCTTTTTGTAAACCTTTGCGCCCTTTGCCGTTGCAACTGTAACAGTGTGTGGCGCATTGTATCCAACCGACACGGCGTGCGTCAATGGCATATACTTCCTTGAAGATTTAAAGTTGTTTATTACAAAGTTTTTGCAGTTTGTTTCCACCAATACTATTGCTTTTTGTGGAGTTCTGCTGTATATTTCCATATTATTAACTGCAATATTTGTGAGCATTCCGCTACCAGTATAATATCTTTCGTCATCTTTATTTAAAAATCGTGATGCCTTTAAAATGTACCTTGCGCCGTCTGCATTTATTGCAAAACACTTGCATGTGCCCTTCATATTAGACATTTTTACATCGCTTATTGGGCTGTCAACGGACAACAACCTAACAAAACTATGGCAATATGGACTGTATAAATTATCCACAACTACATTTTTAATCTCGCCATTTAAGCAGTCTAGGTTCTGCAATCTGCGCAAGCAATCATCTGCGTTAAGCGCAACAAAGTCATCGTTAGGGCTGCGATTGCTTCCCTTAAGATTTGTGATAACCGCATTATAGCAGAATCCCGCTAAGTGGATGCCGTCTTGATTTGGCCTTATTATGCTGCTGTTGAACCAAATGTTATCAACAGTTATGCCGTCAACTTCTGTAAACCTTGTGTAGTAACACTCGGGATTTCTAAACTCAATATTTAATAATGATACGTTTTTTACCTTTCTGAAATTGAACATTGTGCCCGTGTACCCGCCACCAAAAAGTTCTCCTCTTGGATTGTTGCCACAGTTTCCGTCCCAAATTCCTCCGTCAATTACAATATTTTCATTGCCACCAACCATATCTTCATTGCAAAACATAAAGTCAAACCTCTCGTGCATTGAATGGTCGGCTAAAAATGTGTAGGCAGCTTTATCCGCCTTAATTGTTGTGTTGGATTTTATTTTTAATGTTGCTGAAACCTTATATTTTCCCGCTGGAAAATACACCTCTCCCGCCTCATTAAGTGCTTTTTGAATGGATGCCGTGTCATCTGCAACACCGTCACCAATTGCCCCAAATATCTTAATATCTGTCATTTGTTGCTCCTCCAATTAATAGTTTGGGCACCTGAAATTATTAATTTGGGTGCCCTTCAAAATGTTTTCTATTTAATTTTCCATATCTCATTATGGGTTATGGTTGCGCCCGAATCAACGCATTTTATTGGCGACAAACTTTCAACTTCGTGTATGAAGTTAGACATATATGCCTCAATATTACAATTATAATCGGGGTAGCTTGCGCCGTCTTCTCCAAAAAATGTTTTTATAAATGTTGTGTCACCCAAAACATACTCTGCACGGATATCTTTATTATAGCAACCTAGCTTAAAAGGGGCTGCAATATCTTTATTAGACGTCATCACAATGCGGTCATTATGCAAAGTGAAGCGGCTATCTTTAATATCGTCATAACTCCAAAGCACCAAGTTGCGGTTAGCAAGATAGCCCGTGTCTTCAGTTGACAGAGGGATTGTAAGTGTGCCACCCACGCGCATAACGGTCAAGCCCCACACGCACAATTGTTTAGCCGTTTGTGCTTTATTTTCTATCTGCATTTTAACTTGCAACTTATCCGCCGCCAAAAACTCAATTGTCAAACGAGGCTGAACATCTACCACCGCCCATTGGTTTGGGGTAAATGTCACGCTGTTATTTGCAATGCTGTACGAGCAAGCGCTGTTATCTGGATAGTAGGTTGAGGCGTCTTCTGGGGACAACCACACGCGGTGCCCGCCATAAATATGCCACTTTGCACCCGCACCATAAACCGCACTGCAATCGTTATTTACGCTGTCGTTTATGTCTTGAAAAAGTATATTTTCGCTACCAAGTTTTTTTAGCGATATTATACGAGGCCCCACGTCAAGTGTCACTTCAAGTTCAATTTGTGCTGTGGTTAGCACTAGTGTTCTACCCAAAAAGCAGTTGCCTAAGCTATGTTTAAACATAATACTCCTATTATCTTGCGATTAATTTTATTAGTAGATATTGTCCGTCAGTTGAAACGCCAGTTACTGAGTATTCGCCAACAGTGCCGTTATTATTTGCGGATAGATATTCTCCTATATAGGCTTGAACGCCAGAGGTAAATGATCCACTTGCAATAACACTATTATAGAAGCTTTCAGTAAAGTAGTATTCCACATAAATGTAATCATCACCGCTTGCAGTAAGATCTGAAACCATTGTTGCAAGATATGCGTTTAGTTCTGTTTGGGTGTTTATTGTATAAGAACTATAGTATACGTCATTTGCTGCGGTTGTAGCAGTAGCTTGATACTTACCATATGTCAAATGGTTTGCGCTCATAATATAATCAGTAGTTAGCAACCAGTAGTGTGTTTGCACTTCTTCAGTTGAACCAGTAATCATTACGCTACCCCAAGTTGCATCAACGCCATACCATTCGCCGTCAAGTACAACCATATTCCACGCGTGGCCTACACCAGAAACGGTTTCATAACCTATAACCTTGTCGCTCTTTATGCCTTCCATCATTGTAAGTAGTGTAAACGCCTTTGCAATTCCGTCACAAACTGCAATTCCATTAACAAATACACCTTCTAAATAGAATCCTTCATATAGTGGGTTTGATTCTGAAGCATATGCAAGTTCGTAGTCATAAACCACTTCTAATGTTAAGAAATCGTATATTGCAAGTATTTTTTCTGCATCCGTCATACTGTCATCAATTATGCGGATTAATACTTCACGCGCGGCTTCATAAACAGTTTCTGCTGCGCTTCCCGCAACTGGAACAGGTTGATAACCCATAGCAACTGCATAATACAATTGGTTGCTTGTTGAAACGCTCATAGTATACTCGATATTATCTATATTTAGTGTTGCGCTATCAGTTCTGCTGCCGTCGCCATAAGCTGCTGCAATAATTGCATTTGTGTTATCTTCTTCTGTTTCCACCGCTACAAGCTCACCTAGCTCTGAGGTGAATACTATTGTAACTGTTGGCACAGTTTTGCTCATATCTACGTTCATACTAAATGAAGTTGTGTCGGCATATGCTGTAAACGCGCCTACAACCAAATTATATATGTTTATATAGGTTTGATTATCACTGCTAGTGGCTGAGCCAACTGGATAATAACTGCTGAAGTTTTCAATCTCTGTGTAAACCATATCTGTGCAGAAACTAAATGCAAACGCATTATCTTCGGTTGAAATTTCTTCTGGACGGAACAAACTTAAGTAGTTTATAAACTCGCCCAACTCTTCCATAGTAACAAAGTAAGAGTTAAAGTGTGTGCCCGAAATTAGTGTATCTAAATAATCGTAGTATTCGGTTGCAATTGTGCTTGCGGTGTAAGTAACTTCTTCGCTATATCCATATAGATTTGTTTTTACCCTAACCGTAAAGCTATCTTCTAGCGTTACAAAATCACTTGGAATCATAAATCCGTTAATTGTAAAGTATTCGCTGTAATCGGTATTAGTGTAATACATAGCTTCATTTGTTGCGGTATTTATAACTTCAACTGTGTAAACAATGTAACTTGTGTCATATGGCATAGCATCCCACATAACGTGAGCCAAAGTTTCACCAAGATATGTGATGCCGTCTACAAACACATCAAAAATGTCGGTGCCGGTTTGCGTTTGAACAACACTGCTTATAGTGATATCCTTTTGTAAATCAACTTGATTTACACCTTTTATGATTGGAACACATCGTAGCGTTATATCATCACCATATGTTGCAAGATAATAGCTGAATGTAGTTGTATCGGTTTCTTCAATCCACGTTTCTGTGCCGTCGGCGCCAATTAAGTACCATACATATGACTCTGGTGGATATTGTGATGCGTCAAATGACACTTGTACAACGGCAGTTTCGCCTTGCTCTAGTGTGGCATCGCCACTAATAAGTGTTAAATCTATGCCCAACAACGGATCATACATCATTAGGTTTGTACCATAGTAACTTGCTATATCTAGTGTTAGTGTGGTGCCATCTGTATCCGTTAAAATTGCTTTAATTATATATTCACCATATGGCAATGTTGTTGGATCATAATAAAAAGTTTGTGAATTGTTGTAACCATTTTGCGCTGTGTTATCAATATACCACGTAATTTCGGGGTCTTGATTGCAAGTTGAGTTCAATGCAGAAATATTTACTTCAATTGTTTCTGTGGCACCAACAATTTGCTTAAGAACTGAATCGCTATCGTTTCCTAATGTCATAATGTATGCCAAATCACTGTACACAACTTCAACTTGAATAGTAGCAAATATGTCTGTTTCTAACTCGCCCGCTGGGGTTGAAACCATTATTGTTGCAACACCTATGTTTAATGGTGTAATATATCCGTCTGCATCAACTGTTACAACTGAATCGGTGTAGCTAACTGGATTAAGCACTGTATACACAACGTCACGACCTATAGTTGCGTGCGAAGGGGTAAATACTGGCTCAACTTGTACCAAATTTTCATCCTCCAATGTAACCGTTAGTGATGAAACGTTAAATGATATATATGAAACTTCTACTATTTCAATATAAACAGTAACATCTACATAAATGTTTCTGTCGTCGTGGCTGAATACGCGTACAATAATAGCCCCGTCATCTTTTGCCGCTTTTGCCGTTAGCACGCCAGAACCAGACACCGTAACATACTGCCCGTCGGCGTTATCTAGTAAAGAATATGTTAGCCCTTGGTTTGTTGCGTTGCTAGGATAAACGCTGGCTTCTATTGTTGCAGTTGCTGGATCTCCCGTTGGACTCATATAAATAATAGAGTCGGTTACCCTTACGCTTTCTACCGCTACTTCTACCGTACTTGAACTTGAAAATAGATCGCACGCTGTAAACAACAACGAACACGCCCCAATTAATATCATTATCATCACAACCATTGTGATTTTTTTTGTAACAGTTTTTGCCATAGCGTCCTCCAACTATCTTATCTGCGCCACGCGCGCGCACATATATACAATAAGTATATAATATTATTATTAATAAGTCAATACTAAATCAACATTTTAAAACGCGTGTTGCATAAGTTTGTTAAACATTTTGAACAGTATCGGAAAAATTTTGGAATTATTCAATTGGAATTAAATAGTTAGCGATATCATTATCGGTTGAAGATACATTTTAAATGAAGTGTACCCCATTTAGAGGACATATTTAAAAATGAAAAATTCTATTGCTATTTTCTGAGCTTTCAAAAAAATACAATATAAAACTGCAAAAACTTGTTTTTGTTATAACCCTTTACGCGGATATATTTTGCGATACAATAAATATGCGAAGGGACGCACTCT
>JAWXUT010000094.1:0-6658 GCA_044426075.1 Bacillota bacterium | reverse complement strand
CCTCTTTTTCCGAGGGCGGCTTGACCCCAAAACTCCTCAACTCCCACATTGGCTAGTCATAAATATAAACTGACTGTCCCCTCTTGTCTAAGAGGGATAAGGTATAGGAGTAGATATAAACTTGAGATAAGGATTGAAATATATATTTTTTTAAGAGGTTAAAACTGCCCTTGACCCGCATATATTTTGCAAGTCTTTTAGTTCAGCGAAGGAAGTGGCAATAGAAGAAGTAGGGTGCGTCCCTTCGCATATTTATTGTATCGCAAAATATATCCGCGTAAAGGGTTATAACAAAAACAAGTTTTTGCAGTTTTGTATTATATTATTTTGAAAGCTCAGAAAATAGCAATAGAATAAGGCAGATGTGGCGCAATCGTCGAACAAATGGCGAAACGCAATGCGTAAGATCGTAGGGCGCAACCACCCGACGGGTGGCTCGCGGGCGTCAGAGGACTAACGCCCTACGATTGTATGTGATTCGCTAACATATATAATCAACCCTTTAGGGGGTAACACTATTTTTAATATTCTTTTTTGACAAGTCGCTTGCTGTTATTCTTCTTTGTTTGTTACGGTTTCGATTATATCTTCTAATGTTTCCATATATTCGGTGCCGATTGCGTCTTCTAGTTTGTCTTTTGCAACATCTATAATGTCTGAGATAAACTCGCTTCCTATGCCTTGCAATGTGCTGGTTTCGGCGGTGGATGCGGATTCTTCTGAAGTGGATGTGCTGGTTTCGGCGGTGGATGTGGCTGCTTCTGAAGTTGATGTGCTGGTTTCGGTTGCAGAATCTGTAGATGTTTCGGTTGTTAGCTTTTGTAGTATTTGGTTGGTGCCTGTTGCTGATAATCCGCTTGCTATGCCTATTATTATTGCGGTGGCTAGGTTGCTGGCTTCAATGTAGGCGGGCACGGCGTAATAGGCGATTATTCCACATATTCCTCCTAACGCTAGGGCGATTAGGGGGGTGAATTTTAGTAGTGTTGCGTTGCTGTTTGTTGCTTTTTTTAGTGCTTCTATTATTGCGTATACAACTGCTATTATTGTAGGTACGCTGATTAGTTCAATGTAGTCCATAAAATCCTCCTTATTTAACTTATGCGACTTGTCAAAAATTTTCCACCCAAAAAGCCCAACACAATTGCGCTGAGCTTAGGTTTTAGTATTATATCGCATATTTTTTAAAATGCAAGTGTTATCGGAATATTTTTTGATTTGTATTGAATAATTTGCTTAAATGTTGTATAATGAAGTTATGAATAACAATGGAGCAGTAATGAAAAAAGTTTGTTTGGCAATTGATATTGGCGCTAGTAGCGGAAGGCATATTGTAGGCTGGCAAAATGGCGAAGATATTGAAACGTGCGAAGTTTATCGTTTTAAAAACGGAATGGAAGAGGGTTGCAGTGGGTTGATTTGGGATCATAACGCACTTTTTAGCAATGTGCTTGAGGGCATAAAGCGGGCTTTTTTAGAATATGACGTTGTTAGCTTATCTATTGACACTTGGGGCGTTGATTACGGGCTAATTGATCATAACGGTGAGTTGATTCCACCAGTTTATGCCTATAGGAATTCGCGCACAATAAGAGCAAAAGATGATGTGCATAACATTATAAGTGCTGCGGAATTGTATAAAAAAACGGGCTTGCAATATCAACCATACAATACAATTTATCAACTTTATAGCGATAAGTTAGAGGGCAGATTGAGTGGCGCAAAGTGTATGTTAATGATACCAACACTACTTAGCTATTGGCTTACGGGAGTTGTTGTAAATGAGTATACCAATGCCAAAACAACGGGCTTGATTGATGTTGAGACGGGGAGCGTTTCGCGTGATATAATGGAGCGTTTGGGTATCCAAAACATTATAACTGATATCCGAAATGCGGGTTATGTGTTGGGTAGATTGCTTCCAGACATCGCAGAAAAAGTGGGAGGGCAAACTGCAGTTATGTTGTGTGCAACCCACGATACAGCGAGTGCTGTTGTTGGTGCAGAAGTTAACGAGGGGCAATTGTATTTGTCTAGTGGCACGTGGTCAATATTGGGGGTTGAAGTGGAGAGAGCAGTAAACTCTGAAGAGGCGCGACGCTATGGGCTTAGCAACGAAGGCGGACTTAACGGCAAGACGCGTTTGCAAAAGAATTTAATGGGTATGTGGGTGGTAAACAATTTAATGCACGAGCATCCCGAAATTCCCGACCCAGACACAGGTATGTATATGGCGCGTGACAGTGGTTTCTGCTATATTGTAGATATAAATGACGAGAGTTTGTTGGCACCCAAAAGTATGTCGGAGGCAATAAGGGCACTAGCGATAAAGAGCGGGCACCCCGAGCCTAAAAACTTTGCAGAACTTATGGCGGTTGCCTTGCACAGTTTGGCGTATGGCTATGCTGAAACTATAAAAAGCCTTGAAGATATAACGCAAACTACCTATAACAGCGTGGTTGTTGTGGGCGGAGGTGCACGCAGTTTGTATCTTAACGAGTTGACTGCAAAGTATAGCGGAAAACAAGTTATCGCGCGTCCTAAAGAGGCAACATCAATCGGAAACTTAAAAATTCAATTAAAAAATCAATATAAATGGAGTAAATTATGAGCAATTATGATATAGCTAAACAAGAGTTTTCTGCTATCGGAGTAGATACAGAAAAGGCATTGACAGCGTTGCAAAGCACACCTATTTCGGTGCACTGTTGGCAAGGCGATGACGTTGGTGGATGCGAAAATGCGGGCGACCTAACTGGTGGCATTCAAGTAACAGGCAACTATATGGGCAAAGCACGCACGCCAAAAGAACTTATGGCGGATTTTACATTTGCATTGTCAAAAGTGGGTGGAACAAAGCGTATCAACTTGCACGCAAACTATGCAATTTCCGATGTGCCAGTTGCGCGTGATGCACTCACAATAGCGCAATTTATGCCTTGGGTTGATTTTGCAAAAGAACACGGATTCGGCATTGATTTTAATCCCACATTTTTCAGCCACCCTATGGTTAAAGATGGATTGACATTGTCAAGTCCCGACAATGATGTTCGCGCATATTGGATTAGACACGCTAAGTGTTGCAGAAAAATAAGTGCACAAATCGGCGAGATGTTGGGTTCAGCTGTGTTGTGTAATATTTGGATTCCGGACGGATACAAGGATATCCCAGCAGACAGAATGGCGCCACGCAAGCGTTTAAAAGACAGTTTAGATGCAATTTATGCCGATAAATATGATAAAAAATTCATAGTTGACAGTGTAGAAAGCAAGGTTTTTGGCATTGGGCTAGAGAGTTACACCGTTGGTTCACACGAATTTTACATGGGTTATGCCATTAAAAATGATATAATGTGTTTGTTGGATAACGGGCATTTCCACCCAACAGAAAATGTGGCGGATAAAATATCAAGTTTGCTTCTATACAGCGACAATGTTGCCTTGCACGTTACGCGTTCGGTGCGTTGGGACAGCGACCACGTGGTGCTTTTAACAGATGAAATAAAAGAAATCGCATATGAAATTGTGGCTTGTGGTGGGGCAGAAAAAACGCTAATTGGTCTTGATTATTTTGATGCAAGTATCAACAGAATCGTGGCTTGGGTAACAGGTGCACAAAACTTCCAAAAGGCGTTGTTAATCGCGTTGCTTCAGCCCATTGACAGCTACAAAGCTATGCAAGAAGAGCACAATTTTTCCGAACTGATGATGAAGCGCGAGCAACACAAAATGATGCCATATGGCGCAGTTTGGGCGGAATTTTTGGCACGAAACAACTGTGAGCAAAACGCATACGACAGTATTAAAGAATATGAAACAAGCACATTGAGTGCGAGAAATTAAGGAGAAATATGAAAAATATAATAACCGCACCATTTATGGTGGAAGCAATAAAAATGTTGTCAAATATGTATCGTTTGGGTTGGGATGAAAGAAATGGTGGCAATTTAAGCTACATTGTTCACCCCGAAGAACTTGCAGATTTTGTGGATACAACGTGCATAAAAAGGGAAATGGATTTAAATTTTGATGCAAAATATTTAAGTGGCACCTATTTTTTAGTAACAGGCACAGGCAAATATTTCAAAAATGTTGCATCTGACCCAGCAAACAACTTGGGCTTAGTTAGAATAAGTGCAGACGGGCAAAAAGCCGAGCTCATTTGGGGCTTTGAAGACGGCGGAAGACCAACAAGCGAGTTTCCCGCACACTTGATGTCACATACGGCAAGGTTAAAAGTGGATAGCACACATCGCGTTGTTCTTCACACACACCCAACATACACTATAGCGCTAACCCTTATGGAAGAAGCAAGCGAACGCACAATGACCCGAATTTTGTGGCAAACTGCAACAGAATGCGCAGTTGTGTTCCCCGAAGGCATTGGCGTGTTGCCTTGGGAAGTGTGTGGCACAAATCTAATAGGCGAGCACACGGCAGAAAAAATGGCAAAATATCGTGCAGTAATATGGACTTTGCACGGCGTATTTGGCTCTGGTCGCGACCTAGATGAGGCGTTTGGGCTTGTTGAAACCATAGAAAAAACCGCTCAAATTTACGCAATCGCTAAACCTTGCGGTATCAAAAATATCATACAAGATGAGGAGCTTAAAGCGCTTGCTTCCTCATTTAAAGTAACACTAAACAAAGATTTTATAGATTAATATCGCAGTTTGGTAAATCGCTATTGACAAAAGTAAGAATATTGGTTATAATGCAGTAATGATGACAGATTCGGAATTAATTTTTATGTTGTGTAGTAGAGATATTCAGTTTGCGAATACAAAAGCGTATTCTGCTACAGAATGGGGTGTAATTGCTGAGCGATTGCGCCAATTAAATATGCGTCCGGCAGAAATTTGGTATGCCAATTCAGATACCATTGAGCTGTTTAAGGGCACTGCGGTTTATGACAGAGAGCGCCTTGATAAATTGTTTGAGAGGCAGGGCTCAATGCGTCCAGTTGTAATGAAATATGACCGCTGGAATATCAAGGTTGTAACGATTGCAGACCCAGAGTATCCCCAAACTTTAATAAACAATTTAAAAAGCAAAGCCCCACCAGTGCTTTGTTGTTTTGGAAACATAGAGCTACTCAACAAACCCGCGATAGGTATGGTGGGTTCTAGGCGCATAGACGAAAATGACGCCGCATTCTTGAAAAAAATTGCAGAAACAGCCACAGCTAATGGTAATTGCATTGTGTCTGGTGGTGCAATTGGTTCCGACCGCGTTAGTGAAACAGCGCATTGTCTTGCAATGGCAGTGTTGTAAGTTATGTTGCCGAACCATTTCATTCCACACATAGTTGCTTAAAAAATAAAGAGGCAATTGAGGAAGGAAGACTGCTTTTAGTTTCCGCACACTCACCCAAAACAGTATTTTCAGCACCCGTTGCCCTTGAGCGCAATCGCTACATCTATGCACACAGCATCGCAACAGTGATTTCTAAATCCGATTTAAACAAAGGCGGCACTTGGCACGGCGCAAAAGACGCACTAAGGTTGCAAAGTTGCCCAATTTATGTAAATGGAAACACAAATAGCCTCGGCAATCGTGCATTAATCACAAACGGCGCCACCGCAATTACAGAAGATTGGAATCCGTTATATTAGTTCCCCACAATTACTTCAAACTGAATTGCACCCATAAAAACATACAGTTTGCTAGAATTTAAAAAAACACATCCTACTTTAAAAGGGACTGTAAAGAAAATAAATCTTTATAAGCCTCTTTATTTTTTATATACGACCCATAAATGGGGTACACTTTAGACAAACCCGATGGAATGAATGAAAAATTAATATTAATAATTGCGAAATTCTATTGGTATATTATAATTAAATATCAGCGCAGATGAATATTAAGATTGTAGGGGCGTTAGTCCTCTGACGCCCGGACCTTATGCCGTCGGCAGACTATAATCAATCCTAATTATTATTTTATATGGATGCGGGAGTCAGAGGACTAACTCCCCTACGATAATACAGTTTATGCGTGAAGCAAACAACGGCGAATTAAATAAACAACGGCGTTTTGTATAATTTTATCCTCAATTATTCCTTTTTCATTTAAACAGCCCCGCAAAAATGCAGGGCTGTTTCGTGTGTGATATATGGCTTTTTAAAGTTTCATTGCTATATCCCAAGCCTTCCACATAACAGACCTTAGGTTGCCTATCTTTAGGCAATCACCCACTAACTGAGCGGGTTTAGATGTTTCTTGTGGGGTTGGAATGTAACCAACAGATACGATAACGTTGTCGCCAGTGATTTCAAACTTTTTGCCGTCTTTATCGGTTACAATTACACCTGTGTCGGTGATTTCATTTAGTCCAGTTTCTAGGTGAACTTCAACATTATTGTGGCTGAAGAAGTCCCTTAGATATGAGCTGTTTGCAAGGCAGATACCAGCGCCGATCATTAGGTCGTTACGCATTTCAATAATAACTGGTGTTTTGCCTTTTAAGTATAGGTCGTAAGCGATTTCACAACCAGACAATCCGCCACCGATAATTATTACTTTATCGCCAACTTCTTTTCTGCCACGCAAGTAGTCGCAAGCCTCAACTGACTTTTCAAAACCAGTTAGTCTTAGTTTTCTTGCAGTAGCGCCAGTTGCAACAACTACTTCATCATAGCCGTCAAATGCGGTGGTT
>JAWXUT010000093.1:0-6882 GCA_044426075.1 Bacillota bacterium | reverse complement strand
AAGCGCATATAGTTTGTTAAAAAGTGACGGCTTAATTATGTCGGTTAACTTGAATATCTCATATGAAGGCAAGCTAGATTATGTGGTTGAGCTTTTAGCAAAAGACGGCGTTATTTCAGACGACATATCATTAAATATTCCTTTTAATGTAAATCAATATATAATAGACGCAGACGGAAAAACCGAGCTCACTGAAACAACTAGAAGTGATTTTAGTGTGCCAAAAGAAGCAAACGGTATTTTTATTGGAAACCACAAAGCGGGCGCTGTTGTGCAATTTTTGTCCAACACAAATTTTGAAACAGAAGCAGAGGGTAAGCTCGATAGAAACTTTACATCATATGATTCATGGTGTAATTTTGGCAGAGGATATGTAGAACTTACACCTACAGATAATGGTGTTTCTCTTACAACCAGCACAGGTAGGGTTATTTTGGCAACGGGTCAGCGCAGAATATTTAAGTTCAGTGTGTATCTAACGCCATTTAAAGATAATGTTTTGGGTAAAGCTTTTGCAATGAGGGATATAGCTGCAGCTAATTGCGAAAAAATTGACAAGAAACTTGCAGCAGCTTGTGCAATGAGAGCTAACGCTATAGCATTGCCAGTTAACGCTGTAATCAAAAAAGACAGTAATGATAACTTCACCTTGAGCAATCACAGTGCAGAACTTGTTAAAAAAGCGCACGCACAAGGTGTATCTATAAATATAGAGTATGCTCCAACAGAAAATATTTCTACAACTTTTGAAGAAGATGCATTAAAGCAGTTTGGTGATGAAATTGTTTCAAGTATTGATGAAAAACGCAATGTTTGCAATATGACGTCAAATTATTATTTAGAGCAAGTTAATAGCCTATATAAGATGTGTCTTGTTGACGGCATAGATGTTAAAGATGATATTTTAACAAGAAGCACTGTTGAAAGGTTAGCAAAGCTTACAAATCGCAAGAGTGGTTTTGCCGGCACGCTTTCTGCGCATAGCGGAAATGTAAATAAACCTATTGATGTAGCGGATGCGCTTATAAATAGAATACATATGCTTCCTTTTATAGATAGATACGTATATACAAACAGTTGCAAAAAGGTTGCAATGCGCGATATCTTATTAAAGTTAAGTTGTAATTTGTTCGGCACCGGTGCAACATTTAATGCAAGTGGGTTGGATGTAATGTTCCCATTGTTATTTGGCGCTACTGGATATATTCCGGCATACAAGAAAAAAGAGGCAGATAAGGCAATGCGCTTTATGTCTTATTTAGATAATAACAATATACAAAATCATACAATGTACGGCTATTGGGATGAGAGAAATCCAGTTAGTGCCGATATGCCCGACATTTATGTTACAACTTATATTGACGGAAATAATGCAAATGTTGTTATATATAATGATAGCAAGAAAAGTGTAGAGTTCGATTTGGGTATCAATCCGAAAAAAGGATTTAGCAGTAAGGGTAAAAAAATATTCAAGCCAGAAATTGTAAGCGTACAAAAAAAGGTGAACATCAACTTCAACAAACAGCTAAAGCTAAAAGGCAAGAGGGCGATGTTGATTGTTGTAAAATAAAATGCGCAGCCAAACAAGATTGTAAGTGCTGCTTTGCCAAAAATCGCGTTTTTCCTTAACAAAATGCCAAAAGTTGCACACGAAAAAATATTTTAATAAATTTTTAAAAATATAGTAAAAATCGTTTGACAAATCTTATCAAATTTTATATACTAATCAAGCTTTACGAGGCGGATACGCTATGCGGGTGTAGTTCAATGGTAGAACACTAGCCTTCCAAGCTGGCCGCGAGGGTCCGATTCCCTTCACCCGCTCCAAAAAGTATACAGTGAGTCTGTAGCTCAGCTGGATAGAGCAACGGCCTTCTAAGCCGTAGGCCGCGGGTTCGAATCCC
Source organism: Bacillota bacterium (assembly GCA_044426075.1). Classification (GTDB taxonomy): domain Bacteria; phylum Bacillota; class Clostridia; order Christensenellales; family DTU072; genus JAWXUT01. The sequence continues at coordinate 4,978 of JAWXUT010000093.1, read as the reverse complement.
TCCAGGCTCGCCAATTAAAAGCACACTACATGGTGGGTATAGCTCAGTAGGCAGAGCGCTAGTTTGTGGCACTAGAGGTCGTGAGTTCGATCCTCACTACTCACCCCAAGTTAGTTAAAGTAAATAGTGGGGTGTCGCCAAGCGGTAAGGCACGGGACTTTGACTCCCGCATTCGTTGGTTCAAATCCAGCCACCCCAGCCATAACTACTTAGCACCTTAACTTAATATATAATATGATTCATTAGCTCAGTCGGTAGAGCATTTGACTTTTAATCAAAGGGTCCGGAGTTCGAGCCTCCGATGGATCACCACGTGCGACCGTGGCGGAATTGGCAGACGCGCTAGACTTAGGATCTAGTATCTACGATGTGGGAGTTCAAGTCTCTTCGGTCGCACCAAAAAATAAAAAACTTATACAATATAGTTTACAAATATTTAATCATATTGTATAATAAATATCACAGCACATAACAATGTGCGGGAGTGGCTCAGTGGTAGAGCGTCGCCTTGCCAAGGCGAATGTCGCGGGTCCGAATCCCGTCTCCCGCTCCACAAAAAAAGTCGACAGTGTGTCGGCTTTTTTTAATTAATCAAAACAGTGTTTCTATTGACAAATTGATGTTTTATTGATAGTATATATATTAGATACCTGGTATCGTAGTTAACTAATAAGAGGATATATGCCAAAAAGCCAATTTATTAATCCAACTGAATTACTTGCGTCAAGCACCATATCATTTAAGGATATTGATGTAAACAAGTATAATCTTTGCAGTAAAGAGTCTTGCGCCAAATTTGAAAGTTTGGAGCTTTATTCAATGCTAGAGAGTATGCTTTGTTTGCGCGAGGCAGAAACTGTTATAAAAGAGATTAAAGATAACAATGGTTATTATGGATACAAGCATAAATACAATGGTCCAGCGCATCTGTCTATTGGGCAAGAAGCAAGCGCTGTAGGTCAAGCATTTGCGTTAAACAATGATGACGTTATATTTGGTTCACACAGATGTCATGGTGAGCTTATTGCAAAGGGAATGCGTTCAATTGAACTTTTAGATGACAACAGCTTAATGCGTATTATGGAAAACGTAAATTGTGGTGACAATTTGAGAATAATAGAAGCGCACAGTAGTGGTGTTTCGGTCAAAGAGTTGGCAAAAGACTTTTTGATTTATGGCGCACTAAGTGAAATTTTTTCTAAGTCAACGGGTTTTCAGAAGGGCATGAGCGGAAGTATGCACGTGTTTTTTGCACCATTTGGAATATATCCAAACAACGCAATTGTGGGCGGAGCTGCGCCTATTGCAACTGGAGCTAGTTTATTTAATATGGTAAACGAGCGTGGTGGCATAGTAGTTAGCAACACCGGTGATGGGGCTATGGGCTGTGGCGTGCTATACGAAAGTATGAATTTTGCTTCAATGGACCAATATAAATATTTGTGGAACAAGAACGGTGGGCTTCCTATTATATTTGCAATTAGCGATAATGGATACGGAATGGGTGGTCAAACACGTGGTGAAACAATGGGTTATGATATGCTTGCGCGCGTAGGGGCTGGAATTACGCCCTCACAGATGTTTGCTGAGCGCATTGATGGCAACAACTTGTTTGCTGTTGTTGACGCGTACAGACGCAAAAAGAGTGGTATACAACGCGGTGAAACGCCAGTTTTGTTGGATGTTGTTACATATAGGTTGGAAGGGCATTCTATGTCTGACAATATGAGTTACAGAGAACAGCAAGAAATTGAAGCGTGGTCACAAAAAGATCCAATTGCAAAGTTTAAGCGAGAAATTACAGAAAGCGGTGCTGTTGATGCATTGTCTGTTAAAAAGCTAGAGAGAAATGTTGTTGAGCGCTTAATTAATATAACAAAATTAGTTACAGATGATAATATATCTCCGTATTTTGATATGATAAAACAACCTAAATATTTAGAAGGGTTGCGTTTTTCCAACAATAATAAAGTAGAATTAGCACAAAAAAGCAATGTTCTTGCAGAAAAATCTGCTAGCCCAAGAGTGCAAGAGCTCAATTTGTTGTCAAGAAAAGATATAACCATTAGGGATAGTATATTTGAAGCGATTGTGGATAAATTCTATGAAGACCCTACGTTAATTGCATATGGCGAAGAAGTGCGCGATTGGGGCGGGATATGCGGCGTGTATCGCGGTTTGACAGAACTTTTACCATATAGTAGATTGTTTAATACCCCCATATCAGAAGCGGCAATTGTATCGTCATCCATAGGCTATGCGTTTATGGGCGGAAGAGCAATAATTGAGATTATGTTTGCAGATTTTATGGCTCGTGCGGGTGATGAAATTTTAAATCAGCTTGCAAAATGGCATACTATGAGCGCGGGTCAGTTTTCATTGCCAATTGTAGTTCGGGTATCTATAGGACAAAAATATGGCACCCAACATAGCCAAGACTGGACGGCATTGGTTGCACACGTGCCAGGTTTAAAAGTGGTTTATGGTGCAACTCCATATGACTGTAAGGGCTTGATGAACAGCTGCCTTGCAGATAGCAATCCTATAATATTCTTTGAAAGTCAGTCACTATATAATCAAAAAGAAATATTTGAAAAAGAGGGTGTACCTAAAGATCAATATTATATAGAAATTGGCAAGGGCGACATAAAAGTTAGTGGCGGTGATGTTACAATAGTTACACTTGGTGCTGCGCTTTATCGCGCCTATGACGCAGTGAAAGAGCTAAATGCAATGGGCGTTAGTGCGGAATTAATAGATATGCGTAGCGTTGTTCCATTTGATATAAGCATCGTTGAAGACAGCGTTAAAAAAACGGGCAAACTCCTTATGGTTACAGATGCAGTTGTAAGATGTTCTATAATGGAAGATATAGCATATAGGGTTAGCCAATCGTGTTTTGGTTCACTACAAAAAGCCCCCAAAATTTTGGGAGGCGCCGACAGCGTTATTCCTCCATATGAATACAACAAACACTATTTTCCTCAAACTGAAGGTATTGTTAGCGAAGTTCTTGAATTGCTTGATAGATAAGAGGGCGTTAGTCACGATTTCTGTTATTTAAATGCGTCATCATTTCGAGTATCCTCATTATATCTGGTGGGGCAAAGTCGCGAATATTGTCAACATTTTTGCGCGTGTTGTTTGTGTTTTGCGTGGCACCATAATTAAAGCCTTGTTGCATATTTTCTTTTACAATTTTTTCTTTAATCGTTTGCTCCCGTGGCGGTGGTGCGGGCTTGCTGTTTATATTATTGAACATATTAAACATATTCATCATATTGTTAGGTTGCATATTTTGATTGCCTCCACTAAACATATTCATCATACTACTTAAATCAGGGGAACCATTTTGGTTGTTCGTCTGCATAAACATTGGTAAAAGACTGCTTAAATCCATATACTACCTACTTCTTTAATTGCAAAATTAATTCTTGCATACGCTCGGCTTGCTCCTTTGTTAGCATAGATTGTGCTTGTGCATAAAATTGGTCTAACATGTTGTTATTTAATTCCCCATTGTTTCTGCTTTGCTCTGCATTTTTAAATAGCTCTTGCATTAATTGTTGCTCGTCATATGAAGAATATTTGTTGTAAATATCTTGCGCGTTGGTATTCTTGTTTGTCGGATTTTGCTTGTTTTTGTCAGTATTTGCTTCTTTTTTCTTGATATATTCGCCTAAATTCATTGTCCGCTCCTTTTTTATCATTATATGCACAAAATGCTAATTTTTGACAATTTAATTTATTTGTGGATATCGCTTGACTTTTTTTTACTTTTAATTTACAATATATTTACAATAATAATTTTGTGAGGAGTCTATGAATTTCGAAGTAAATATTAATTCTTTAATAAATGATATCATGGCAGATAAGGCATCAACTGTAATGTTGTTTGCTCCTTCTGGTTCGGGCAAAACTGACTTCTTGACAGAGTTGTCTTGTAGATATCGCAATGTTTATTGGTTTAATTCTTTAATGGATGATATGCGTTTATTCACGTATACACTTATCCAAAAAGTTTTGGGCGGAAGACCAGAGTTGTTGTCATTAAAACAAAAATTACACCAACTATTATATTGCAAATCAGAATTCAACGATGAAAAGGTTGCAATTTCTGCTGTATTAAATCACATTTCAAACATAAAAGGCGAATGTGTAATGATTTTAGAAAGGCTTGAGCATTTGCCAGCTAATTTCAATATGGAGCTACTTGAGCGTATTATTCGTTACAGTCCTCCTAATTTAAAAATAGTGTTGAGTTCGGATATTTTCTTGGACATAAATTATATGAATTTTGGTTCAAAACATCCAAAACTTATAGATGAAACTATTTTGGGAAGCAGAAAAAGAAGCATCAACTATTCAGAATATTTAGAGGATATTAGCGAAGAAGATATAGGCTTTTTGGTTTATATCAGCGAACTAGTTGCCGTAAGGAAAGAGTTTGTTGCAATGCTAAATCCAGACGCAATTAAAGTTTTAGAATATTTAAGTCGCAAAGAATATTATGTTACAACTAGAGACGATAGATATTTTAGATTACACACTTCTTTGCGTGAATATCTGTTGAGTATTGCAGATAAATATGCGGACATAAACGCAAAATACAATGAAATCCAATTGTTTGATAGATATGCGGACTTTTTAGCTGAGCACGATTCGCTATATGAGGCAATATCTCTTTATGCAAAAACAAAAAATTATGATGGATTAGATTCTACTTTAAAGATGCTATTCCACGATACGTGCAGAGGTTTATTGAAACTAAGAAACTTCTTAATCGCATACAACATCCCAACTCAAGAGATGGATTATAAATATCCATATTTAGCGCTGTTTAATGCGTTGAATAATGAGGTAAAGGGCAATTATATGGTTGCAGCAGAAATTCTAACCGAATTATTAGATGTTTTTAGGGATTTAGGCGACTATTCTACAGAAATAGTGACTGTTTCTATTTTGGCGCGCGTAACTA
>JAWXUT010000092.1:0-6912 GCA_044426075.1 Bacillota bacterium | reverse complement strand
TATGCAAAATACGAAATTAACAGTTACGATGTTGCATTCTATAATATTGATTCTGAATATTTAGAAAAAGTTAGTGTAGATTATGGCAACTCTGCTTCTGCTATAGACGCACCAGAAGTTACGGGCTACACCTTTTTGTATTGGGCAGACATCGACGGGAACAAATATGATTTTGAGAGCACAATAACCACAGAGCTAGATTTGTATGCCACTTATTTGATACACACATTTGAGGTGTTTTTCTACAATGTTTATGGCGAACAAGTGCATAGTTACACCATAAATTATGGGGAAAATATTTATGAATTTAGCACATATGAGGCGTCATTTTCGTGGTTGGAGTTAAACTATTGGATGAACGATGAGGGCGCAAAATATAGCTTTGGTTCGGCGTGCACTGGAGATGTGCATTTGTATGCAAAAGAAACGTATATTGCATACACCATAAACTGCCAAGTTGATGCAATAACAAAGTATACAATAACAGCATATTATGGCACAACAGTGGAGCTACCAGTGCCCAGTAAAGTAGGTTATAATTTTAGCGGATGGAGCGACGGGAATGCTATTTATTGCGACACATTTGTTGTGGTTGGCGACTGCACAATTGAAGGGATTTTTACTGCAATAGCATACAATATTTCTATTACAACAACGGATGAAATAACCGCTTACACCTCATCACAAACGGCAACTTATGGTGAATTGATTACTATATTTTATGAGATAGGCGCAGGATATTCATTAAACAGTGTTGTAGCTGTAGATTCTAATAATAAAGAGATTGATATACTAGATAACACATTTTGGATGCCCATAAGTGATGTTTTTGTAACAATAACACAATCTGATTATCCATATGAAGTTAACTATATTTCTAGTTATGATAACACTGTTTATTCATTTTATTATGGAAACGCTGTTACTATTGACGCCCTTAATTTAGAAGGATATTTATTTTTAGGTTGGTTTATAGATGAAGATTTAACCTCACCTATCCCAACTGTTGCATACGGCGAAGAGAATGAAAATACAACAATTTATTATAGTGTAGTGCCCGCAGAAATAAGCATAAATTTTGTTGCAGACACAAGCGAATTTTTGATTACAGTCGGCTATAATTCTACAATAAATCCAGCAGATTATGCACCCGATGTTGTTACTGGAATGACGTTTGTTGCTTGGTATTTTGATGAGGATTTTAGCACTGTTGGAACGGCATTTTCTGCTACTAAAAATACTACTTTGTATGCAAAATATGAGGTTACAAATTACATAATTACTTTTTATTATGGATTAAATAACAGCGATGTTTATACAGAAGTTGTAAGTTATGGTTCGCTGCCCACTCCACCTACCGATATAGAGCTAGATTTGTATTCATTTGAGGGGTGGAGCGCTGATATAATTGAGGTTGCAGCAGACGCTAATTATTTTGCAATTTATAGTGCGCTATACATCAATAATTACTATTGTAACGGCGAACTTTTGGGTTCAATTATAGGTGAAATCAACGCCGAACCACAGGGCGATATTGCGGATATAGTTTGCGAAGGATATACATTTTCGCACTTTGTTTGCACCGGAATTGTTGGAAATGTAGCAACTTATTCTGCCGTACTTATTGCGGATATTTATAGTATAAGCTATGTTTCTACCACGGGATGCACACTAAATGGTGCGCTTGTTGCGTGCTTTGGTGACACTGTTATTGTGATGTGTACGGTGCTTGATTCATACATTTTAGACGCTATTAGTTGCGACAACAGCGGTGTTTCTATTACAGAAAATGACGGCAATTATTGCTTTACGATGCCCGCTTGCGACATTATAATTTACGCGACCACCTCCCAAAATGCGCAAATGCAAGTGATAGATGTTGTGCCCGAAGACTTCAGTATCAGCGGCAGTTCCAGCATATCTACAAGCATTGCAACGGAAAATGCTGTGCTTTCTTTAACTGAAAACACCCCTTCAACCGACACATTGACCGCGCTCAGCAGCTTGCTTATTGACAACAATCAAGCGCTAAGTTTTGTTGTGGATTTGCACGATTCAGACTACAATGCACTCGATTTTCCCGACACAACCGACCTCGAAATAACAGTTAAACTGCCAAATAACCTAGATTTAACTGCCTACGATTTCTTTGTTGTTAAGGTAGAAGACATCAGTTCAACCATACTTCAATGCGACGTTTACAGCGCTGAAAATCAAAATTATGCTTCATTTAACATAACAGACGGCGGACAATATGTGGTGCTATATTCCGACAAAGCAACAACCTCTGTTTCATCATCCACAATCACTTCAACATCCGACACAATAGACCCTCTTGCCTACTTCTTTATAGGTGTTTCTGTTGCAATACTTGTTGTTATTGTAATAATGCTATGCCGTAAACTGCATAATTATTGCGTCCGCAAAACATACGGACCTATGTTTAAATAATTAAATGGATTAATTAATGTTATAAAATTTTGAATTTTAATTGCTGGTGCTATAGATTATTTTAAATCGGAAATTTTGTATGTTTCACAATACTGTTGCAATACTACAAGATCTAGCCCGCTGCGTGAGGCAATTGTTTCTATTGAAATTGGGCGCTCAACGCGTTGCAAGTAAGCGTGAATTGCAACAACTGATAGATAGTCTATATCTTTAAGATTTGATTCAACTACACCCATTTGGCAAATAATATTCTTTAAAAGCGGTGTTGAAACGGCATATAACTCTTCTTGCAAGGTGATTTGCGTTGACGTGTACACCTCTCGCATTTCATTATAATTATAGTCAATATCATACTCAAATAGTGGCATAATTGACACGCGCATTAGTTTGCCGTCACTTAAAAGCGAACCATTTATATTGCTTGCGGCATTATAAATTAAGTACTCAAAAAGGCTCCACCTTCTTAGTTCGCTAAGCTCGGGGGAAGTCATCTTGCATACTGCAATATCTGTTGCAATATCACGGGCATTTTCAAATGCAAAATTTTTGTTAGACACATAGGAAAAACACACCGATGTTTCAATATGATTAAATATTTCTTTACGGTATTTAGGGTCCTTGAATATCTCATTTTGGATACCCATTTTTAGATTTTTTGCATAATTTCCGTAGAAATATTTATGGTCTGTTGAACCCAAACATTCATCACCTCTAAAGCACATAATTATGTCATATTTACCTGTTAGTCTTTTGCATGTTGTTAATTTAATTAGCTTGCTAGACTGGGGATATAACGCCAATCCTATTGCAAGTGCTTCTTCAAATTCTGATATACGCATTGCTAACCTTAAAGCTACACAGTTATTGTATATAAAGCCGCAGTGCAAAGGAAATTTATTGTACAAAATAGCAGTTACAAAGCACGCCTCTTTACGCCTATCTCTTCCAAAATAGAACTTTAAAAGCTTTGTACTTTCATTATATAATGTATCTATATTTTTATATAATGATATAAATTTATCAACCTCTTGTTGCGCAACATCAAGATTGCCACGCCTAAATTCTTTCATTATTCTGACAGAAAAACTGTAAGTTGCCTCTGGATACATTTCGCACGTTAGCTTGGATAATTCGCTTGCCGCATAGTTAAATGAATCAATTTTGTTGCAATAATACATCATTGCGCACTCAAAAGACACCTTGCTGTTGTCATATTTTACAATCAACTGTTCTATGGCGGAATCCACAATTTCTTCTGTTGTGTCGGAATTTTGATATTTTTTATCTATATCAGTTTCAATACTTTTGATAATTTTTGTCATATCTTCATTTATGATTTTTTCTTTTGCGATATGAAAACCATAGCCTATTTTTTGGCGATATTCCGTAAGTTTAGACATCAATTTATTAAGTATGCGTTCTTCAGCAAAACTTGCAGGAACCTTGCCATATGGTCGCAACGCTGCTGTATCGGAAAAAATATAGTCTATTATTACACCCATTGCTTTGTGCCCTTCTATCTTAGGGTCATCTTCCATTAACGCCAACAACATCAATATATCGTTGTGGGAATAGGTTGCTATGTTGTAATAAATGCTTCCCGCCTCATTATATGAACCCACTGCCGTGTAGCATCGCGCCAATAAAACAAGGTACTTCACGTTGTCAGTGTAGTACCTAGTTGTTTCTGTATATCTTTTATTGTCTTTATTTAAAACTGATTGAAGCAACTTTATGCACTTTTCATAAGCGCCTTTGTTAAACGCTTTAACCATACCATTGTACACCGCTTCTTCATTGCTATCAAATTTAAAGGTTTTTGCCATTTTTGCCTCTTTTTATTGTTTAATTGAACAAATTATCTAAATCTTCAGCACCGTAGTTGTAAACTTTATTGCAATAATCACACTTAATTTCTATACTGCCTTGCTCACTTACTATAGCATCTGCTTCTGCCCTGCCCAATCCGCGAACTATGTTTGCCACTCTTGTGTCGCAATCACAGCGATAAATTATCTCTTCTGCCGGGAAGGTTTGGCAGTCTAAATGCTCAAAATAAAATGACATTATCTCTTCTGGCGTTTTCTCTTTAAGCACACTGCTAATGTTTGTGAAGTTGGTCATTATATCTTCTAACATAAAGATAACATTTTCATCCGCACCAGGCATTGCCTCAATTATTACTCCGCCACTTGCAGAACAACCGTGTTCATCCACCAATACACCTAACGCAACTGCGCTTGCAATTCCTTCGCTTTTTAGTAGATATGTTGCAAAATCTTCGGCAATTTCTCCACTTACAAGCTCACATCTGCCAATGTATGGCTCTTTTAAACCCAAATCTTTAACAACTACCATTGCGCCATCAGTGCCAACGGCACCTCCTACGTCAAGTTTATTGTTTTTGTATGGCAAATCTATGCTAGGGTGCTCAATATATCCTTTTATAACATTGCCGCCGAATCCAGCCACATATACTTTGCCAGATATTCCACCGCCGTCTATGATTAAATTAAATTTATCTTTTTTGCCTTTTAAATTGTTACTAATGTAGGCACCAGCAGTTATCGATCTACCTAAAATTGCAGCCGAAAGTGGTGTTAATCCGTGTTGCTCTGTGGCTTTATTAGTAGCCTCAGTTGTTAGCAAAACAGCAACTCTTGCTTGTCCGCCAAAAATAACTGATTTTATTATTCTGTCCATTTTAGTTCTTCTTTTTCTTCTTTTTGCCACCTTTTGTAGCTGGAGCAATGCTCATTTCATATAGTGGAACCAAATATCTTTCTGAATTTGTATCACTATAAACAGTTGAAATCATAGCTATGTATGAAAGTGATAACACTAAACAAGCGATAGCTGCAAGCATTGTAATTATACTTCCTACAAGTAGCAACAAGAATGGCACCGCAATAACAACTACCATAAACAACTGTTGCGCGAAAAACGACACTGTAAAAATGCAAGAATTTTTAAATTTTGAAACAAGTGATGTGCGATAAGTTACAACAAGTGGCATCATATTTAATAGGATAATTGTGCTAAACAATCCTAAAATACAAGCAATTACTAGCCCGATATAGTGCCCCGCGTTGGCCGTACCCAACCACAATGCTTCAACAAAAGTTATAATTAAATTTCCGCAACCCGCAACAAATACTGCATAAATTGATAGAAGTACTAAATATTGCTTCCAATATAATTTTACGCCACGGAAGAACTCAACAGCGATACGTGGGATTTCGTTACCGAACTTATCCCTCTTTGTTATGAAGCTATCGCCCCAGTTGAATTTTGTTGTAATGTGATAGATTCCAGCAAATGAGAAACCAAGTAATGGCATACATACTGCTGTGCCTGTTAGCAACAATCTGTATGTTAAAAGCATATCTATCTTTGTTGAAACCAAATCTGAACCCGATGATAAGCCAATACCAAATGAGCCTAATAGATAAGGCGCTTCTTCTACCCCGGTTAGAATATAAGTAAATTCTTCAAATCCAATTGTAGTTACAACAATGAACAGTGTTATAATAGGTAACGCAAACAACATTCCCAATACGTTTGCCACTGTTAAATGTGACATGCTAGCTCTAAATAAATCTATAAATTTTCTTATTTTGCCACCCGCATATGGCTTAACTGCCTCTGTACGTGCTTCTGGGGCTAAAGATAATTTTCGTAATAGATTAACGATAAAGCTGTCTTTTTCTGCTGCTTTTTTGTCCGCCATGTAATTAACCTCTCTAAGTTTGCTATTTTCTAGTTTAGAGTATACAACATTTTGCTAAAAATTGCAATTGAATACTACGTTTTTTTAACATTTAAATATTTTAGTAAATATAATACAAATATCAATGCAATATTCATTATATATCCTTGACTATTTCTTGTGATTTTGGTATGATATTGTAAATATTACATCTCAAGGAGAACTAACATGAAACGCTACAATATGGCAGTAGTTGGCGCAACCGGAATGGTCGGCAACAAATTTCTACAGGTTTTGGAAGAACGTAAACTTCCTATCGATAATTATTATTTATACGCCTCAGCTAAATCAGCTGGCAAGGTTGTTAAATTTATGGGCAAAGATCACACTATTATCGAACTTAAACCAGAGAATATTGTAGATAAAAAGATAGATTTTGCTGTATTTTCAGCTGGTGGTTCAATTTCAAAAGAATATGCACCTATTTTCGCTGAACACGGCACAACCGTTATTGACAACAGCAGTCAATGGCGCACAGACCCAACTGTTCCACTAGTTGTACCAGAAGTTAATGGCGATGCAGCCCTTGCCCACAACGGCATAATTGCTAACCCAAACTGCTCTACAATTCAAGCAGTTGTGGCACTTAAACCTTTACATGACAAATACACTATTAAAAGAATAGTTTACAGCACTTATCAAGCAGTTTCTGGCGCTGGTGTTGCTGGATACTCAGATTTAGCAAATGGCGC
>JAWXUT010000091.1:0-6971 GCA_044426075.1 Bacillota bacterium | reverse complement strand
GTTGCAAGGTATCGGATACATACAAAAAGCATTGGGTGCGGAGAGTGTAGATATCGGTATTGAAGACAATAAAATGCCTGCAATTGAGCGTATGAGAAGCGCTTGCACAGATAAAAACACCACTATTCACCAATTAAAGACAAAATATCCACAAGGCGGAGAAAAGCAACTTATATATGCAATCACAAAGAAAAAGGTGCCAAATGGCGGGCTTCCAAGTGATTTAGGATATATAGTGTTAAATATTTCTACTGCGTTTGCAGTTTATGAAGCAGTGGCTCTAGGCAAACCCACAATTGAGCGTTATATGACTCTCAGCGGTGGTGGCATGGCGGTCCCTTGCAATATTCACGTAAAAATAGGTATTCCATTTGAAGAAATTGTTGCAGTTTATGGCATTAACAAGGGCTATGTAAAAGCTGTAAGTGGCGGGCCAATGATGGGCATAAGTATGAGCAATTTGCGTGCAGTTAGCAGTAAAGGCAGCTCGGCTCTGCTATTGTTAAATGAAGATGAGATAAGGGCGGTTGAGCCTTCTGCTTGTATCAATTGCGGAAGATGCCACAAGGCGTGCCCTATTGGTTTAATGCCTATGATGACAGACGCACTTGTTCTTAAAGGATTAATAAAAGAAGCAAAAGAATACTATCCTATGAGTTGTATAGAATGCGGTTGTTGTGCATTTGTGTGCCCAGCAAAACGTCCTCTTGTGCAGTCGCAGAGATTGGCTAAGAAATTAATTAGAGAAAACAAACTGTAAGGGGGTGTATTGTGAAAGATAAATTAATCGTATCGGTGTCACCACACGTTGGCAGTACACTTACTACAAGAAAAATAATGTCATATGTAATTATGGCACTTATGATTCCACTAATTGCGGGCGTTGTTTTATACGGATTTTACGCATTATTAGTAGTGCTTCTTGCTGTTGGAACAGCTGTTATTTCAGAAAAGTTGTTCAACGCGGTTGCGCATCAGAAAAATACCACAAATGATTTATCGGCGGTGGTTACGGGTTTGATTTTGGGATTAAACTTGCCACCTCGTATTCCACTATTTGTACCAATTGTGGGTGCAATTTTTGCCATAGTTATAGTTAAACTATTGTTTGGCGGCTTGGGTAAAAACTTTGCAAACCCAGCGGCAGCGGCAAGGGTTTTCTTGCTACTTTCTTGGACAAGCGCAATGACGGTTTCTTTTATGGGTGTTTCTACTTATATTGAACCACTTGACTATAGCAACGGCTTTTTGTCAGAATTTTTTAGCGGATTTGTTTCAAGTGAAATTGTGACTGGCGCTACTCCACTTGCATCCTTAAAAGAGGCTGCTACTAGCGGTGTTATCAGTGGAGATTTTTCAATATTAGATTTATTTTTGGGTAGAACAAGCGGTTCTATTGGCGAAACAAGTGTGCTAGCTATTTTGCTTGCGGGCGCATTTTTAATTGCAATGAAGATTATTGATTGGAAAATTCCAACTTTATATATTGTAACTTGCGCACTTTGCACCGTTATCTTCTATGAAAATCCTTGGACTATGATTATCCCTAACCTATTTGCGGGTGGCTTGATGTTTGCAGCTGTATTTATGTTAACGGACTACAGCAGTTCACCAAACAGCGTTGTTGGCGTATGCATTTATGCTGTTGGCGCAGGTTTTATGACCGTGCTGATAAGGCGATTTGGCGGATACAATGAGGGCGCAAGCCTAGCTATTCTGTTTATGAATATCCTTGTGCCACTAATTGATAAATACACAAAACCAAAACCATATGGCTATAAAAAACCTAAAAAAGTCAAAAAGGAGGTGCAAAATGCCTAATTCTACCGAGAAAAAAGCTGCACCACTTAAACTTTTTGATAAAGAAAGCTTTAGGCTTGTAGCAGTGCTTGCGTCTGTTGCGTTTGTATCAGCCCTACTTTTAAGTGTTGTATATATGTTCACAGAAGCAACTATTGATTATGAAGCGCGCTTAATTGAAACATTCAACGAAAACTACACCTCAGAAAATTATGTTGAAGTTGACTTGTCTGCAGATTTGGTTCGTGATTACACATCAATAAGTTCAGCATATTTAGCCGATGACGGGGCTATGCTAATAACCGCTTTTTCCGAGAAGGCTTACAGCAGTGACGGCATAGAAATTATAGTTATAATAAAAGATGACATCATTTTATCAGTTATTAAAAATGCGGCATCTGAAACGCCTGGGCTTGGAAGCAACGCTCTAACCGATGACTATTTAGCGCAATATGTGGGCTTTAATGTAAATGATTTTGTGTTTTTTGGCACAGAAGGCGACAATAGTGACGAAACCGCTAACAAAGCAACCTATGTTACTGGCGCAACAAAATCATCTACGGGTGTGCAGTATGCAGTTGAATCTGCCGTGCTATTCTATATTCAAGTGGGGGTTTAGTGATGAAAAAGACTAAAAATGTTAAATTTAATATAAACACCTTATCTGAACCATTGATTGGAGGCCTAACAAAAAACAACCCTACTTTTAGGTTGGTTTTGGGCTCTTGCCCCACACTTGCTGTTACAACTTCTGCGTTAAATGGCTTGTCAATGGGTCTTGCTACAACATTTGTTCTAATCTGTTCAAATGCATTGATTTCATTATTGAGGCACATTATCCCAAGCAAAGTAAGAATTCCAACTTATATCCTTATTATTGCAACGTTTGTTACTATTGTTCAAATGGTTATGAATACATTTTTGCCTACATTATACGATAGTTTGGGCTTATTCTTGCCACTTATAGTTGTTAACTGCATTATTCTTGCAAGGGCAGAATCATTTGCTAGCAACAACAGTGTGTTGCCATCAATTGCAGACGGTTTGGGTGTTGGACTAGGCTTTACACTTTCACTAACAGTGTTGGGTCTTGCTCGTGAGTTTTTGGGAACTGGGTCGCTGTTCGGCTACACAATTCCGGGGCTTGACAACGTCGCAATGACAATTTTTGTATTGCCAGCGGGTGGATTCTTAATTTATGCGCTATTAATGGTGGCTTATAACACTTTATTCGACGCATATGAAAAACGAAAACTGGAACTTGCACACAAAAAGGCGGAAAATGAAATGGAAGACGCTATTGCTGAAATTCATGCCACAAGTGAAAATGAAGTTGCTAATGAAGGAGGGGATAAATAATGGCTTATATGTGGGTTATAATTATCAATGCCGTGTTTGTAAACAACTTTGTTATGAATAGGTTTTTAGGTATATGTCCATTTTTGGGCGTAAGTAAAAAGACAGAAACAGCTCTAGGTATGGGCTTTGCAGTTATTTTCGTTATGGGAATTGCAAGCATAATCACCTATGGTTTAAATATTATACTAGAACTAGCTTCGCTGGAATATCTACAGACAATAGTATTTATTTTGGTTATTGCAAGTTTGATTCAGTTGGTTGAAATGGTAATTAAAAAGTTCAGTCCTTCACTGTATAGCGCGCTTGGCGTTTATCTTCCTTTAATTACAACAAACTGCGCGGTGTTGGGTGTTGCTATTATGAACGTAACAGAACTTACAACATCAACACTACTTTACGCATTTGTAAATGGTGTAGCAAGCGGTGTAGGCTTTACAATTGCCATACTAATTATGGCGGGTATTCGTGAAAAAATGGAAAGCGCTAGTATCCCAAAATCCTTTAGAGGGTTCCCAATAACGCTGATTACGGCATCCTTGATGGCTATGGCGTTCACTGCGTTTAGCGGATTTTCATTGTAAGGGGGCGTTATGCAAATAGTTTATCCTGTATTAATATTAACTGGACTTGCTATAGTTTTTGCTATAACAATTGCAATATGTAGTAAAAAATTGGCTGTTAAAGAAGACCCTAGGGTTGAGGCTGTAAATAAATTGCTTGCGGGCGCTAACTGTGGTGCGTGTGGCAAGGCGGGTTGTGGCGATTTTGCAAAATGCCTAGTTGAAGGCACTGCAAAGCTAACTGATTGCAACGCAACTCCCAAAGAAAACAAAGAAAAAATTGCGAGCTTGTTGGGCGCAGAAGGCGACATTGGTGAAGAAACTATTGTGGTTGTGGCGTGTTCTGGCGGCAATGACTGTTTGAATAAATATGCGTATCAAGGTTATGGCAACTGTGGTTCAATTGAAATACTTGCGGGTGGAAGCAAGGCTTGCAGTGTGGGTTGCATTGGCAATCGCGATTGCAGTAAAACTTGCGCTTATGGTGCTATAAAAGTGCGCGACGGCGTGGCTCACGTTATTCAAAGCAAATGTGTGCAGTGCGGGGCTTGTATTGGCCATTGCCCTAAAGGCGTTGTAAAAAGAATATCCGCAAAAGCTGTTTATTATGTTGCTTGTTCAAGTTGCGATAAGGGCAAAGCTGTGCGTGCTATCTGTAAAAATGGCTGTATCGGTTGTGGCTTATGCGCAAAATTCTGTCCTTCTGGCGCAATTACAATGGAGAACAACTTGCCTAAATTCGACTACAGTAAATGTACCGCTTGCGGACTTTGTATGTCAAAATGTCCAAGCAAAACTATAAAATGTCTTAATGATCAAAAGTATCAATAGTTAGTTCAAAATTAGTATGCCAAAATTCAACAACAAGGCATAAATATACCACGCAAGTAGCGGAATCATGGTTATCCATAAATATTTGGTGTGTTTGATGTAAAACGTAGTGAGTATTATAACCACAGCGACTTGTAGCGCTAGCACTAGTAGTGAAAAGTATGTTAAGTGCAGTGTAAAAAATGCCAAACACCATAAAATATTCAATATTCCAAGCACTCCCCACACCAACAATGCGCGGCGGAGTGCTTTTTTTGTGACTGTTGCGGTTATTGCAATGGCCATAAAAGCATAACACAATCCCCAAGCTATTGGAAACACGTAATTAGGTGGCATATAGTCGGGTTTTGCAAGCGCCAAATACCAATTTGAATCGGGTGTGGTAAGTAAAGTTGAGGCGTAGCCCACTACAAAAACATAGGCTAGCGCAATTGCAAATGATATAAGTGTCTTAAATTGTTTCATAACAAAAATATATGTTAAATATGTGGTTTTTATGATTCAAGAAACCTCATAAATGCTTTATTGTTTAAAGTGTTGACATAATGTTCAGCTAGTTTTCAGATAAAAGCAAGCCCATTGATGTTGACTAAAGTGTTGTCGTGTGATATACTTATTATATGAGAAAAAAGTTGGTTGTTTTATTAATATTGGTGGCTGTGTTGACGGTGTGCGTTTCGTGCAACGGTGACCTTACCTACTATGATGAATATTTTTTAAATTTTGAATCGCAAGGCGCGTATACTTCAGCAACTGCATCTTTTGTTTTAGATGACGGCGTTTATGTTGCAAGTTACAATTCAACATACGATGTTTATGTTACGCAAGAAGGCATTGCAGATACAACGGGTTCTTATACCACACTTTATGGTTTTTGCACTTCAACTGAAGTCTTAATGATACCGCGCTACACAGCTGTTTTGGATATATTCGGAGAATACGCAATTGTTGAAAAACAAGTTGCAAGCGGTGGAGATATAGCAACTAAAATAGGTATCGTAAAATATACTGGCGAAAATCAAGGTGCGGAATTTGGATTCTCATATGAAGTAAACAGCGCAATTAACCAATATACCTTTTTAGACGGGCAATATTTGGCGGTAATTGGCGATATTACAAATACGGGAGACAGTACTGAGTTTTTATATGCAACAATTTATGACTATACGTCTGCGGGCGGCGAAGAACTTTTGAAAATTGGCACGCTTGCAAATGTAACATTGTACAGTTCTTTTTATATGAATGACGGATACATTGTAACATCTGGCCCAAACAACGTGCGTTTTCATACAATGAATAATATTGTAAACGGATATTTTGTAGTTGATGAACTATATACGGCATTTAGTGATGATGCAATGTCAGTTGAAGCCACTGTATGTTCGGTTTATTATGCAGGAAACGGGTGGTATTTGGTGTCATCAGTATATTCTTCCACAACAGAATATGACGGATATGAACTTAGCATGTATGACGATGATGATGTGTTGAATTATATCTCAATTTGCGCATATAAATACAGTGCAAAATTAGGTCGCGGATACAATGTTGAGGACAGAATTGTTCTTGTTGCAAATGAATATAACGACTCGTTTTTGCGCACAGTTAGCAATGCTTACAACGACGTTGTTGATGAAGGCGAGTTTGCTAACGGCACTTTTGCTTATTATTACACACCAGTTGTACCACTTAGTTCAGCTGTACAAGAAGGCTATAGTTTGGTTTATTACTACTACTATTACTATATTGATAGCGAAATGTACTGGTCGATTTCATTCAGTTTGTATGATGAAGACTGTGAGCGCACGGATATAGATGTGCTTCTGCCGCTACTTTATGTAGACGGAGTGGGAATTTCTAATGCAGACCCTAACTTTGATTTGCCAATAACTTCTGCCATGTATTATAATATTGATACATCTATAACAGTGCTTGCTCAAGTTGAAGAAAAAATTGGCTATGATACCATACTTTGTCATGACGGCGCAGTAATTGTAGGGCAATTTAGCTTGAGTACATTGACAACAATGCTTGGCGCGTTTGATGTTGACGGCACGCAGCTTATCCCATTTGATTATGCGGAATTATCACCTTATTTTGGTGAGTATTGTACGGGATCCCAGTATGATTACAACAGCACATCGGGTGATATTAACAAGTATTTCTACAGAATTGATAGAAATGGCAACGCAACAGAACTTGAAAATGTATACGGACTGGGCAACGGCGTTTATATAACAAAAATTGATGACTTGTATGGATTGTACGCTAATGACGGCACTCAGCTAATTCCAACAGAGTGCGATTATATATCAATAATAGATTCATATTTGATAGACGGTTCTTATATTTCTACTGTTATAGTTACAGAAGAAGACGGCCACGGTGTTATTTACACGCTTAACAGTTAGTATGCAAACG
>JAWXUT010000090.1:0-7020 GCA_044426075.1 Bacillota bacterium | reverse complement strand
CAATCATTAAGCGATAAAGATAAAAATAAATTATCCACAAAAATAAAGTTGGCAGTTCTTATTTATGCTTCAAAAACATTGTTGGGATTCGGATTTAATGACATTGAAATTGCGTATATTGGCAAAGGATACGAGCAATATGAGGGCAAAACTGTGGCTCAAATTGCAAAAGAATTAAAAATGAGCAACCTTAAAGCCTACCTATATCTATGCGATTTGTCAGAAAATAAGGGCAGAGTTAATATGGGACCATACAGCACAGATGAAATCATATCAAAGTTTTCTAAACACAAAAATGCTTTGTATATGACGGATGCTTGGGTGGAAGATTACGGCGTGCAAAACCGTGCAATATACGATTGCTTCCCTAAATTCTTGAAATTATCACTTGAAGGTAGCGGCGACACAATGCCCAATACTATTAGAAAAATGACGGGTGCAACAGCTGACAGATTCGGATTTAAAGATAGAGGCTATGTTAAAGAGGGTTATTATGCAGACTTCACAATTTTTGATGAAAGTAAACTTATTGTTGGCGAAGTAGATGTAAATAAGCCTTTTGGCATTGAAAAGGTGTATGTTAACGGTAAGTTAGTAAAAGATGAAAACGGCACAACCCCCGCATTTGAAAACGCAGGGCGTGCAATAAAAGCTTAATACACTAAATAAAAGTATCTACTTTTAACAGTTTTGATATTGAAAATATTTTAGAAATATGTTATGATAAATATGTTGAATCAGGGAGGAAGCGTAGAAATGTCTAACAAAATACAATTATTTCAAGAAAAAACAATTCGTTCTCATTGGGATGCAGATAAAGAAGAGTGGTACTTTTCTGTCGTTGATGTTGTTGAAGTTCTAGCTGAAAGTACAGATCCTAAACAATATATAAAAAAAATGCGTACTCGGGATGCAGAGCTGAATATGAAGTGGGGTACAATTTGTACCCCTGTTGAAATGATAGCTAAAGATGGGAAGAAACGCAAGGTTCAAGCAATGGACACAAAAGGGATTCTTCGTTTAATTCAATCTATTCCAAGTAAAAATGCAGAGCCTTTTAAGTTGTGGCTTGCTGAAGTTGGATCGCAAAGACTTGATGAAATGGCAGACCCAGAAAAAGCTATTTTGCGTGGAGCAGACTATTATCGGGCAAAAGGTTACACTGAAGGTTGGATAAATCAACGTTTGCAAGGCATTGAAATGCGTAAAAAGTTGACTGATGAGTGGCAAGAGCGAGGAGTTACGCAAGAAAAAGACTATGCAATACTAACAAATGAAATGATGAAGGCTTGGAGTGGTATGACCGTTAAGGAATACAAACAACTAAAAGACCTTAAAAAGCAAAATTTAAGAGATAATATGACCGATATTGAACTGACACTCGCCCAACTTGCTGAAGTTACAACCACCGCAATATCTAAACAAGTGGAACCACAAAATATGGATGAGAACCAAACTGTGGCTAGAAGAGGTGGCAATGTTGCTAAAAATGCAAGGGATAACATAGAAGAAGAGTTAGGTAAAACGATTATATCTCCGCTTAATTCAAGTGATAAATTGGCTTTGAAGTGAAGAAAGATAAAAAATAAAGCAAAACAATGCAATAATCAAAAAAATATAGTTATCTAGCAAGATAGCTATTTTTTATCAAATGGCACATAAACTCAAACAGATTGCGATGTGCTTGACAAAGCGAGATAGCATATGTTACAATTTAAAAGTGATGAAGTTGTGCAATAAAAGCACAATTTATACAAAAAAATAAAGCATCCACCTTACAAACACAGAGTGTTCGAAAGATGAATGCAGTGGCAGGGGAGACGCGATTCGAACACGCAACCAGCGGTTTTGGAGACCGCTGCTCTACCATTGAGCCACTCCCCTAAGAGCAACAAAAGTATTATATACTATTAAACAAAAAAAGTCAAACAAATTTGGAGATAAAGATGTACAAATTAGGATTTATTGGTGCTGGCGTAATGGCTGGTGCGATTTTAGACAGAATTATTGATAACATAGAGCATTTAGACATAAATGTTGAAGATATCGCGATATATGATTTAAGCACAGAGCGATGTGATTACTTTGCAGCAAAGGGTGTAAATGTAGCACAATCTGCAAATGAAATATGCAAGCAGTCAGAAATGGTGTTGTTGGGCGTAAAACCACAATTCTATGCTGACATATTGGCAAAAATTGAAGAGTTCAACTGTAAAATTGTGTTATCTATTATGGCGGGAATAAAAATTTCTACATTAAAAAGTGCAATTAAAGCTGAAGTCGGCATAGTTCGTATGATGCCAAACACTCCTTGTCAAGTTGGAAAAGGCGTTATTGCTATGTGTTTTGACAATATTTGCGCGCAAGATAAAAAGCTTATTGCTTCACTTATGGGAAGTTGCGGAAGCACATTAGAAATTTCAGATAACCAATTTGATGCAGTTACAAGCGTAAGTGGTAGCGGACCTGCATATGTATATATGTTTGCAGAAGGTTTAATTCAAGGCGGAATTGCGGGTGGATTATCATACGAGCAAAGCAGGCTTCTTGCATTAAAAACCATAGAAGGAACGGCAATTTTGGCGGCAAACAGCCCGTTATCAACCGATATTTTGGTGGAAAAGGTGTGCAGCAAAGGTGGCACTACGATTGAAGCAGTAAATAGTTTTAGAAACGATGGGCTTGTTGATATATTAAAGAAAGGGGTAGAAAAGTGTCGCGCTAGGTCGCAAGAACTTTCTGACAATTTATAATGAAACAAGTAGATATATACACTGACGGCGCGTGTAGTGGAAATCCTGGCAAGGGTGGCTGGTGCGCAATTTTGCTTTACAAAGGCGCTGAAAAAGTTGTTGCTGGTGGTATGCCAATGACAACAAACAACAGAATGGAGCTTTTTGCTATACTTGCGGGACTAAAAGCATTAAAAGAGTCGTGCGAAGTTACTGTTTATAGCGATAGCGCATATTCTATAAATGCATTTTCTTTGGGTTGGATAGATAACTGGCAAAGAAATGGTTGGAAAACTGGCAGTAAAGATGAAGTTAAAAACAAAGACTTGTGGCAAGCATTGCTACTTGAAATGGAGCGACACAAAGTATCTTTTGTGAAAGTAAAGGGTCACGCAGACAATGTTTATAACAATAGATGTGATCAATATGCAGTGTCAGAAGCTGCAAAACTATAAAAATAAGGACAGTGATTGCTCACTGTCCAATTTTTTTGTTAAATTTGTTACTATTTTGTGTGATAAAGTTGCGATTTATACAATATTATAAACAATGCAATAGCAACGGGAATATTTAGTGCGAATATATATGGAACATAGAATGTTGCACTTGTAAAGTTAATGCCAACATCTGTATTTGCTACATTTAGTATTGTGCATAATGCAATAGATACTAAAAATACAAGCATTCCATATGCTATAATCGAGCCAAAATTGATTTTTGCTTTAACTCTCTTTGTGGGGTTTAGCATCCATATTATAGAGAAGACCACGGGAACCACCAACGCACCAAATACAATTGATGCTAATGTGCTAGCTTTGTAGGCAAAAGTATCACGGAATATAAACACAACAAGCGCCTCAATTATTAAAAATAAAAAGGTTAGCGCTGAAGTGTCTCTAAAGATTTTGTTGCAATAATAATGATTAGCGCGATAATAATCTAATGATTTTCTTTGATTGTATTCTTTTATGCGGAATCCGTCTCTCATATTTGAATTGCGCAATTGCTCCATTGATTGTACATTTGGGCGACCTTTGAATGCATTTGCAGCAACTGTTGCTTGTTGGAATCCACTTTGGGTTTCTTGTGTTGTTGTTGATGTAGGAAGAGGTTTGCTGTCTGCTGTTTGTAAATTTTCAGTAGCTAGCTCTTCAAAAATTTCACATTCTTCTTGAGGCTCTGCAACATCTTCAGCAGCGTCAATTTGTGGTGCATCTTCTTTTTCTTCGCGTTGTTTTAACACAAATACGCCTCGTTCTTCATCCAACACCCAGTTTCCGTTGCCACCCAATGCTTCTAATGCAAAGTTATAAGCCTCTCTGTTTCTAATTTCTTCTTCGGCAATTTCTTCTTCAGACATTGTGTGTACGGTTGCTGAAGGGGGGATTGGACGAACCTCTGCGCGCTCTTCTGTGGTGTAAGGCACATCAATTTCTTCTTGTGTAGCTGATTGTGTGTTGTCTGTTTCGGATGAATCGGTTGCTGTAATTTGCTCAATGTTGTCTGATTTTTCAGTATTTTTTTCGCAGTTTGCACTAGCTATAGCGCTAGGATTAAACAATAAATGCTTATCTGGCGTATTTCCCGCAACAAATTCATCGCTGCAATCTTCTTGGATATATTGCTCGTTTATAATTGGCGCTTCAGATTGTTGTTTTGCAATTTGAGAAAGTGCATTTAGTCGTGCTGGATCAAAAGTTAAATTGCTTGCTGAAAAATCAATGCGCTCTTCACTCAGAATTTGCCCCATAAGGGTGCTTGATAACTCGTAACTGCGCTTATTTTCTTCTAAAAAGTCTTTTCCGCTTTGCTCAATCTTAAAATATTTGCGTCTGCCTCCGCCAGTTTCTTCATCATCAATATAATATGAAGAAATTAAACCTTCTTTTGCTAGTCTATTTAAAATGTTGTAGGCTGTTGCGCGTTTAATTGCATATTGACCTTCACAGCTTGTTTCAAGTTCTTCAATAATTCTGTATCCATATGAATCTTCTTGTGTTAAAAGGTTCAAAATTACAACTTTTGCGTGATTTCTTACAAATCCAGGATTGATATTCATATTTAATCCTCCTAAATTCTTGTGCGGATTAATCCTACAACTAATCCAATAATTGAAACATAGCTAGCGTGATAAGTCATATCGCTCATAGTGCTGTTTTCTGGATGTAGAACAATTTTGTTATCGGGCTTAATAAATAGCCTTTTAACAGTTGCGCTCTCATCTCCTACTAAAACTGCAACAATATCACCATTTTTTGCTGTGTTTTGCTTGCGGATAAGTATATAATCGCCGTTGTATATGCCAACATCAATCATACTATCGCCTTTAACACGCAAGAAAAATGTTTCTGCAGAAGTTGTGCTATTAAATAATCCGTGGGGGATGTGATAAACTTCGTTATACTCTTCAACTGCTAAAATTGGTGCGCCCGCAGCAATATCTCCAACAACTGGGATGCGTGCAAAATCGCGTGCTTTTGGCGAGTTGTCATTGGTGAGTTCAATAGAACGTGACTTCATATAGTCAGACTTTATGAGCCCGTCTTCTTTTAATTTTTTCATATAATAGTGTACGCTCGCAGTTGAACTAAAGCCAAATGCGTCTTTGATTTCTCGGACACTAGGGGGGAACCCACGCTTCTCTATAGCATTAGCTATGTAAGAATAAACCTCATTCAATTTGCTTTTCATATCAATTTTGTTTGTCATAATAGCACTCCATTCACACAAAATAAGTTGTATATTGCTTAAATTATATTGTATATTGGTATTATAACACATAAGAAATAATTTGTAAACATATGTTTGTCATTTTTTGTCGAAATATTGAAAAAATATAGAATAGAATACTTTTTAATCAACGTGTAGGTCAAAAACCTTTAAAAATTAGACTAGTCTAAGTTCAGTTAGACTACTTTTAAAAGTTGAATTGTGTAAATATTAGTCCTCAATATCGTCGCGGAGCGTAACTTTTTTAGAAGCTGCGCGTTTGATATCTTCGCTGATAGCAGCGTAGTGTTTTTTTGTGGTGTTTACATCTTTGTGACCTAACACTTCTGCAACAACATAAATATCTTTTGTATTTTTGTATAGGTCTGTGCCAAACGTGCTGCGAAGTTTGTGTGGGGAAATTGTTTTTAAAGGGGTAGCGGTGCGTGCATATTTTTTAACCAAATTTTCAACAGCACGAACGGATATTCTTTTATTTTGAAGGCTGATAAATAAGGCTTGTTCGTCTAATATCTCTTGCCTATTTAGGCGTTCTTTGCGGTCGGGAAGATAGTCAGCAATTGCCTCAGAAACCTCATGATTAAAGTATAATATTGATTGATTGCCGCCTTTTCTTGTTACCAAAAAAGAATTATCTTTTAAATTTATATCTGTTACATTTAGCCCAACACACTCACTTACACGTATTCCGGTGCCTAAAAGTAATGTTACTATTGCAATATCGCGTGATCTTGTGTGCAAATTGTAAGCGTCTTGCCTAGCTGATGCAAATTTTTTAGCCGATTCAACATTGTTTAGCATAGTTTGCACTTCATCGCTATCTAAACGGATAATTTCTTTGTCGTGTAGCTTTGGTGTTGCAACTTTACTTGTAACATTTTCATTTATTAAATCTTTGTTGTAAAGATATTTAAAGAGGGAGCGCACGGCACTTAATTTGCGAGCCTTGGCGCGTTCTTTATTCTTAAAAACCTTGTCACCCATTTTGTAATATGACAAGTATGCAAGATAATATTCTATATCGCGTGCAGTTACGGCGTTTAAATCTTCAAGAACTAGCAGTTCGACTTCTTTACCTTTAAAAGCGGAGCATTTTGTGGTTAAGTAATGGAAAAATACGCAAAAATCACTGGCATAGTTTAGTCTAGTTAGTGCAGAAGTGCGCATTTCTATTCCAACAAAATAATCGCGGCAGAACATAGGCAAGCGATCAAGCGTGTCCATTAGCTTTATTATTAATGATTCATTAAACGTATTGTAATAATTGTTGTCAGCCACAGTCGCCTCCTATACTTAAATTATATAACAACATACTTATAAAGTCAATATATAAGGCAAAACTTCAAAAATCTAAGTAAAGATATTTGAAAAATGGCAAAGAAGCTTGCAAATTTAGTTAATTATGTGGTAGAATATACTTATGAAAATTTTTGCAATTAGCGACCTTCATTTAGGTACAAACGAAAACAAGCCTATGGATATTTTTGGTTCTGTGTGGGATAACCACTGGGAAAAGATTTCTGCAGACTGGGATAAGCGCGTGTCGGACGAAGATATT
>JAWXUT010000089.1:0-7119 GCA_044426075.1 Bacillota bacterium | reverse complement strand
CGCTCTTTTGTGGTCTTGGCTAGATAACATAGGAACAACTGTTTTTCCGTCTGTAAAAGCTAGCACGCTAACTTCTCTACCCACCAAAAATTCCTCAATAATAACACGATTATTTGCGCTTCCAAACGCGCCGTCAACCATAATTTGCTTTAGGGCTAACTCGGCTTCAGCTAGCGTTTCACATATAATAACGCCCTTGCCATATGCCAATCCGTCTGCCTTAATTACTTGTGGAAAACTCACTCCGCGCACGTATTTAATAGCTTCATTATAGTCACTAAAATCCTCATATGCTGCGGTTGGGATGTTATAATCTTTCATAAGTTGTTTGCTGAAAACCTTGCTTCCCTCAATAATTGCAGCTTCTGCACGAGGTCCGAATGCGCGGTGTCCACGCTCCTCAAGATAGTTCACCAATCCATCAACAAGTGGATTATCGGGAGCTACAACTGTCAATGTAACATCTTTATGTGCTGTTAAAAAATCAGCAATTCCGCTAAAATCACCAACTGAAATATCCACGCCAGTGGCTTCCATATTAATGCCCGCGTTACTTGGTGCACAGTAAACTTTGGTCACCTTTTCGCTCTTTAACAAACAATGCACAATGGCGTGTTCTCTTCCACCGCCACCAATAACTAGAATTTCCATAATTACCTCGTTGGTTTTTTAGTGTTTAAAGTGTCTTGCGCCACAGAAAACCATTGCAATACCCGCTTTGTTGCAAGCGTCTATTGAATCTTGATCGCGAACCGATCCACCTGGTTGTATGATTGCGGTGATACCAGCTTTGCGTGCTTCCTCAACACAATCAGCAAATGGGAAGAATGCGTCAGACGCTAATATTGCGCCCTTTGCCCTTTCGCCCGCGTGTTCAATTGCTTGTTGGGTTGCCCATATTCTGTTGGTTTGACCCATACCTACACCCAAAGTATTTTTTGCATCAGCAATTACTATTGCGTTTGACTTGGTGTGTTTTACAACTTTATAACCAAACACAAGTGCCTTTAGTTGTTCTGCTGTAGGTTGAATTTCTGTTACAACTTTGAAGTCTTCTTCATTATATAACATTGCATCATAATCTTGCACAAGCAAACCGCCCACTACCTTTTTGATGTCGTAGGTGCCTTTTTTGATTGGTGCATTTATTGATGGCAATTTTAATAGCCTTGCATTTTTCCTCTTTTCTGCGAAAATTGCAATTGCTTCTGCTGTGAAATCTGGTGCAACAACAATTTCTAAGAAAGTTTTAACCATTTCTGTTGCAACAGCTGCATCAACTACTGCGTTGGTTGCGATTATTCCACCAAAAATTGAAACTGGATCTGCATTGAATGCTGACATATAAGCGCCAAGCCCGTCTTCAGCTATGCCAACGCCACAAGGATTTGCGTGTTTTACTGCAACGCAAGCTGTGGTGTCGAACTCACGCAACAAGTCAAGTGCTCCGTTAGTGTCATTTATATTGTTAAAAGATAACTCTTTGCCCATAAGTTGGGTTGCATCTACCAATGAACCCTCATAACGGAAGCACTCTTTATAGAAGCCCGCTTGTTGATTAGGGTTTTCACCATATCGTAAATCTTGCACCTTTTCGTATGCAAATGTGATTTGGTCGGGATATGTGATGCCCAATTTTTGACGCATAAATGTAGAAATCAATGTGTCATAAACCGCTGTATGTTGGAATACTTTGTACATTAAATTGAACTTGGTTTCAAGTTTGCTTTCGCCACTCTTTAGTTCTGATATAACTGAACTGTAGTCTGCTGGATCACACAATACATATACATCTTGATAGTTTTTTGCAGCTGAACGCAACATTGTTGGTCCGCCGATATCTATGTTTTCTATTGCATCTTGCAACTCTACATTTGGCTTTGATATTGTTTCTTTAAATGGATATAAATTTATTGCAACTACATCAATTGTTTCAATACCAAGTTCAGCAAGTTGTGCCATATGTTCGCTATTACTACGCATTGCTAGTATGCCCGCGTGAACCACTGGGTGCAATGTTTTTACTCTGCCGTCAAGACACTCTTTGAAACCAGTTATGTCGCTGATGTTGGTGGCTGGAACTCCCGCACTTTGCAATGTGGATAATGTTCCTCCAGTTGATACAACTTCAAACCCCAATCCCACAAGTTCTGAGGCAAACTCAACTATGCCCGCTTTGTCTGATACACTTAGTAATGCTCTTTTCATTTGATGCTCCTTTCTTAATATAGATTGTCAAGGATATTAATTTATATCCCCTCTATTCATTCACCCATAGGGTTACATTTAAAGTAATAAGTTAAAGTGAAGAATGAAGAAGTAAGGTTTATTGATTTATAATATTTATCCTCAATTTTTCATTTCTCATTTTTCATTTTTAATTCACCCATAGGGTTACATTTTAAGTGATAAGTTAAAGTGAAGAATGAAGAAGTAAGGTTTATTGATTTATAATATTTATCCTCAATTTTTCATTCAACCCTTAGGGTTTGCAAACTTTTGCAATTGCTTGTGGCAATAGTTTATGTTCTGCGATTAATACCCTCTTTTGCAATTCTTCTGCGCTGTCGTCATCCATTACTGGAACCTCGATTTGCGCGATTATTGCTCCTGTATCCACTCCGCTATCCACAAAATGTACCGTTGCTCCGCTAACTTTGTCGCCACTGGCTATAACCGCACGGTGCACGTTCATTCCGTAAAAGCCCACTCCGCCAAACTTTGGCAATAGTGCGGGGTGAATATTTATGATTCTGTTTTTATACTGCGACACAAAATCCGCTGGCAATATTGTCAAGTAACCCGCAAGCACTATATAGTCAACTAATAATGTGTCCATATGCTTTGCTATCTCTTCAAACATCTCTGCCTTGCTGTTGTAGTCGGCTAAACTAAACACCGCACTGCGAATATTGTGCTTTTCTGCACGCTCTATGGCAAATATGCCCTCTTTGCTAGCAACACACATCACTATTTCTGCATTTATAGCTCCGCTTTCAACCCCATCTATTATGGATTGAAAATCGCTTCCGCTACCTGAAGCAAATACAGCTATACGCTTTTTCATAGAGATACGCCACCTTTGTTGTTTACTCTGCCGATTACATATGTGGTTTCGCCAACCGCTGATGCTGCACGTTGCAATGCATCAACTTCTGTTTCTGCTACGCACATTACCATACCTATACCCATATTAAATGTGTTGTATGCTTGCTGATTGCTGATGCCCGCCTTTTTAACCAACATTTCAAATAATGGAGGCATTTTGTATGCGTTTACATCAATTTCAATTCCCAACTCTTTGCTTGGCAAAAAGCGTGGGATGTTTTCAACAAATCCGCCGCCAGTTACGTGAGCTATGCCCTTAACTTTTGCACCTTTTATGATTTCTAATGCAGGCTTTACATATAGTTTTGTTGGTGTTAATAACGCTTCGCCATATGTCATACCCAATTCATCACTGTATGTTTTTAACATTGCTTTATCATCTGGATCAAATAATTTACGAACCAAACTGTATCCGTTACTATGTATTCCGCTTGAAGTTAAACCAACTAGCACATCGCCAGATGTTATATCTTTACCAGATATTATTGAATCACGGTCTACTATTCCAACAGAAAATCCTGCAAGGTCAAACTCGCCCGCTGGATAGAAGTTAGGCATTTCCGCTGTTTCTCCGCCGATTAACGCAGAACCAGTTTGCCTACAACCATTTGCGATTCCGCCTACGATTTCTGCTACAACTTCGGGAATCAATTTGCCCGTTGCAATGTAATCTAAAAATAATAGTGGCTTAGCACCTTGACAAACTATGTCATTTGCACACATCGCTACGCAATCAATACCCACAGTATCGTATTTTTCCATTGTGAAACTGTACTTCAACTTTGTACCAACACCGTCGGTGCCCGCAACCAAAACTGGCTTCTTGTAGTTGAACCCTTCTATAGAATAAAATCCACCAAAACTGCCTATGTCGCCCAACACATTGCTGTCAAATGTAGACTTTACGTGCTTTTTCATAAGATCTACTGCTCTGTAGCCTTCGTGAACATCAACACCCGCATCTTTATATGATATTGCCATAATTCCTCCTATTTAAGCTCTGCAATTAGTGCAGAATTGTCTTTTTCTATTTTGTCAGCCATACTCTTTTTGTGTGCAACTAGATTTTCAGCAAGCGCTTCATCTTGTAAAGCCAATATTTGTACTGCAAGAATACCCGCGTTTTCCGCCCCGTTAATTGCAACTGTTGCTACAGGAATACCGCTTGGCATCTGCACCGTTGACAACAAACTATCAAGCCCGTCCATAGTTGAACTCTTGATTGGTAAACCTATAACTGGCAATGTTGTGTGCCCCGCAATTACTCCCGCAAGGTGTGCCGCTTTGCCCGCAGCTGCTATTATAACTTTTATGCCATTTGCCTTCGCATTTGTTGCAAACTCACCGCAAATTTCTGGAGAACGGTGGGCGCTCATTATACGCATATCCACTTCTACCCCAAACTTAACCAGCGCGTCATACGCACCCTTTACTACACCAAGGTCGCTTCCGCTACCCATAATAATTGCAACTTTTGCCATTTTGCCTCCAAAAAAAATGCAACTACCCTAAGATAATTGCATAGATATCTGTTTTTTGCCTAAAGTCGGGGCGCAATTGTACGCACTTTTTGCCTGTTATGAACACCGTATACTGTAGTCCTTGTAGCAGGTAGTTAGTCAATTGAGCTTCCTCCTAATGTGATACTAACATTGTAGCATAATTTAAACAAGATGTCTACTATAACAACTTACTTAAAGCTATAAAATAAAAGAAAAATTACAATTCGCCACGCACCTAAAAAAATAGCAACTCTGAACAAAATATTATTTACGGTTGCTTTTTGTATATAAATATGTTATAATTAACAAAACACTAAATACAGTGAAAAAATTATATTTTCAAGGAAAGGAAGAATAAATTATGCAAAAAAACTATATAGGAATATTAATCGTGGTAATGTTATTTGTATTAAGCATTGGTATGATAGGCTGTAGCACATCATCAAATGGTAGCGAAATAACTTATACCATTACTTTTATGGTGGATGATGTTGAGTATCACACTACAACGTTAGATAGTGATGAGAGCATTTTTACTATGCCAGAGAGTCCAAGCAAGGATGAGTATATTTTTGCGGGGTGGTGTGAAGATGCGGAATGTACAATATTGTATGATGCAAACAGCGAAGTTTTAAGTGATATTACATTATACGCAAAGTGGGAAGAGGTTGTTGTCGAAAACAGCACAAACAGTATAATAGGTTTTTATGCAAGCGACGGTGTGACCATAAACTACACGGATAAAACATTATATTGCCAAGTTCCTTATGCTACCACAGTGTATGATATATATAATACTATCAAAAATACATCTAACAGCACAATGACTATTTTCAATAGCGATTTTACACAAAATTATTTGGGAATGGTGAGTTTGGATGAGGGAGCTAATACATATTATTTGCAACTAAAAAGTTTAGATGGTCTAACGATTACAAACTATACTTTTACTATTTATAAAAATTGTATTTATGATGTTACATTCTCGTCAAATGGAGTAGAAACCATTTGTAATGTTGAAGACGGAGATACTGTTGAAACAATTAGTGCCACAGAAAAAACAGGTTACACCTTTTGGGCTTGGTTATTAGACGATGAAGTATTTGATTTTGCAACCCCAATCACTAGTGATATTACTCTGGTGGCTGAGTACTTGACACACTCATATACAGTTGTATTTGACGCTAATAGCGGTAGTGGAACAATAAGCAATCAAATTTTATTTTATGATGCAACTCAAAGTTTGACAACTAACACATTTACAAAAGAAGGTTACACATTCGTTAGTTGGAATACAAAAGCGGACGGAAGTGGTGAAAGCTACAGTGACGAACACATCGCTCCAAATGTAACAGCGGTTGATGATGATGAGAAAACACTATACGCACAATGGGAAGCAAACAGTTATACAATTGCATTCGATGCCAATAGCGGAAGTGGTTCAATGGCTAGCCAAGGTTTCACTTATGACGAAATTCAAAGTATAACGATAAATACATTCACAAAAACGGGTTATACTTTCGTTAGTTGGAATACAAGTGCTGACGGCACAGGCACAAGCTATACAGACAGTCAAAGCATTGAAAATCTAACAAGCATAAATGACGAAAGCATTACTCTATATGCCCAATGGCAAGAAGGCTCGGCAGGTTTAGCATACACACTAAATAGCGATGGGATTAGTTATTCATTAGCTGGAATAGGTTCTGCAACAGACACAGATATTGTTATTACTAATACATATGATGGATTGCCAATAACAGCAATATCATCTTCTGCTTTTAGAGAGAATTCAAATATAAAAAGCGTGACAATCGGAGAGAATGTGACGAGTATAGGAAGTTATGCATTCCGTGAATGTAGTGGTTTAACAAGCATAGTAATTCCTGATAGCGTGACAAGCATAGGGGATTGGGCATTTTACAAATGCAGTAGTCTAGTGAGCGCGAGTATAGGAGATGGCGTAGAAAGCATAGGTGCTTATTCGTTCGATTTGTGCGCTACTCTAAAGAGCGTTACTATGGGAGATAGTGTGACGAGTATAGGAATTTGCGCTTTCTATTTTTGCACTAGTCTAACAAACGTGAGTATGGGAGATTCTGTAACAAGCATAGGAAATTATGCATTCAGTTCTTGCACTAGTCTAACGAGCATAGTAATTCCTGATAGCGTAACAACAATAGGCAGACGTGCGTTCTATTATTGCACGAGTCTAGCAAGCGTGACAACTGGAGCTAGCCTAGAAAGTATAGGAAGTTATGCATTCGACAAATGTACTAGCCTAAAGAGCGTAATTCTAGGAGATAACTTAGAAAGTATAGGAAGCTATGCATTCTATGGTTGCAGTAGTCTAACAGATTTGACCATCCCAGATAGCGTGACAAGTTTAGGAAGTGATGTATTCAGTTCTTGCAGCAGTCTAAAAAGTTTGAGCATCCCATACGGCGTGACAAGTTTAGGAGATAATTCATTCTATGGATGCAGTAGTCTAACAAGTTTGAGCATCCCA
>JAWXUT010000088.1:6549-7222 GCA_044426075.1 Bacillota bacterium | reverse complement strand
TCCCTTCGCATATTTATTGTATCGCAAAATATATCCGCGTAAAGGGTTACAACAAAAACAAGTTTTTGCAGTTTTGTATTGTATTTTTTTGAAAGCTCAGAAAATAGCAATAGAATAAGGACACAAACGAACTGCATATTTCAGCGCAGATGAACATTATAATTGTAGGGTTTGGGTGCTGCAATTGTTCAATATTAATTTAATTTCCCGTAGGGGATTGACTTTTTCCTTTAAATTTAGTATCATATTATAGTACCTAAGGGAGTAGCTTGCATCTTATGCGGTGTGGCAAGTCAACATTCATGGCTGAAAGGTCTGGTTTGTCTTAATTAGCGAGACTAGGTAAGTATTTTTCCTTGGAGGTATTGTATGGAAATTTTTCTAACGTGTCTGCTTTTTGCGGTGGGTATCGTGCTTATTGTGTTTGGGGGCGACTTCTTTGTTGATGCGGCTACTTGGATGGCTAAAATTTCGGGGTTGCCTAACTTCGTTATTGGTGCTACTATTGTGAGCGTTGCGACAACTTTGCCCGAACTTATTGTTTCTATTATGGCGGCTGCTAGCGGTAGCGTTGACTTGGCTGTTGGTAATGCGGTTGGTTCAGTTACGGCAAATACTGGTTTGATTATGGGTATTTCGCTAGTTTTTGCTCCTTTCTGTATGAAACGCAGTG
>JAWXUT010000088.1:0-6539 GCA_044426075.1 Bacillota bacterium | reverse complement strand
TGAAACTCTTGTTAAATCAATTGTTATGATTGTTTCTGTTGCGATGCTACTATTGCTTTGCATGACTGGCGTTTTGAATATGTGGTTATCATTATTACTATTAATTCCTTTTACAATTTATATTGTAGAAAATGTTATTGTTGCTAAAAAAGCAGTTGCAACTCCTTCTGTTTCTATGAGTTTAGAACCAGAAACCATTTTGCCTATTGGCGATAGTGCGGTTCAAGGCGTTGGCGAAGGCAGTGTTGATATTGACGGCGACGGTAAAATTGATACTACTGAAGAGGGTGTTGATAAAACTCCAAAAACTATTATTCTAAATATATTAAAATTTATTGGTGGTGCAATTGCTCTTGTTGTTGGAGCTGAGTTGCTAGTTGATAACGGCACAATTCTTGCTGAACTTATAGGTGTTTCGGAGGGCATTATTGCTGTTACTCTTGTTGCAATTGGAACCAGTTTGCCAGAGCTTGTTACTATGGTTACTTCACTTATTAAAAAGAACGGATCGATGTCAGTTGGTAATATTTTGGGTGCAAACATCATTGATATCACTTTGATTTTGCCAATTTGTTCGATGGTTGCGGGTGGTTCACTTCTAGTTGATACTGCAAGTATTTATCTTGATATGCCATTCTGTTTAGGAATTGCTATGATTGCGTTAATTCCTTCAATATTCACACAAAAATTCTCTAGGTGGCAAGGCGTTCTTATGATTTGCTCATACATTACATATCTTGTACTTCGTATGACATTGCCACTATAATGATAAATGTAATGTTTGTATGCTTAGGCAACATTTGTCGCTCAACTATGGCGGAATTTGTTTGCAAGGATATGATAAAAAAGGCTAATTTGCAAGATAAATTTTTTATTGCATCTTCAGCCACAAGCAGATATGAAATAGGCAGTCCCGTTCATCACGGCACGGCTAAAAAACTTAGGGAGCACGGCATAGGGTGTGCTGGGAAGCGAGCTGTTCAGCTCAAAAAGAGCGATTATAACGATTTTGATTACATTATCGGTATGGAATCAGCTAATATTGACGCAATAATAAACCTACTAGGCCACTCAGATTATAGCAATAAGGTGTGCAGATTATTAGATTATTCTTCTAATCCGCGCGATATTGCAGACCCTTGGTATACGGGTGACTTTGATGCAACATATAACGATGTTGTGGAGGGCGTGACGGCTTTTTTAAGTAGCATAAAATAATATTTGTGGAGGATAATATGGTTTCCTCAAAAGAAATAATAGCAAAAATTTGTGCCTATGGGCACAATCCGCTTTGCACCACCAATTGTAATCACATACGAAGAGTTGGATAATGCAATTGAGATAATTAAAAAAATATTCACAAAATAAGGAGATCAAAATGTTATTAGACGGATATAAAAAAGAGAAAATTATGGCAATGAAGGCAAAAGATACAGCCACTGTTTCTGCATTGAGCGAAGTAATCAACAAACTTATGCTTTTGTCAATTGATAAAAGGGCAAAAGGGCAAGAACTAGTTGAGGCAGATAGCGTATCTGTGCTTCAAAAGGTAGAAAAAGAACTTATAGAAGAAAAAACCGCATTCGAAAAGGTTGGCAAACAAGAAATAGTTGCTGAACTTGAAGCAAAAATTGCAGTTATAAAGAAGTATTTGCCACAATTAATGTCAGAAGAAGAGGTAACCGCTATAATAATCGCAATGGAAGACCGCAGTATTCCTACAGTTATGAAGCACTTTAAAGCCAACTATCAAGGTAAAGTGGATATGAGGATAGTGCAACAAGTAGTAGCAAAACTAAAGTAAGTGTAACGGACTTTCGCTTTATGCGGCACAAACCCCAGTTTTCCGTGAAATCGAGTATGTCTGTATACACTCATTCACAAAAAACAGCTGTTTGCTTGCCTAAAGACGAAATTGCGCCACACTTATTTTTCCAAACGGACTTTCGCTTTATGCGGCACATATCACGAACTTCTTCACTCTTCACTATTACTTATATTACCTAAAATAGAGGTGAATTATGCAAAAAATCAACAATGTTATAATTTTGCGTGACGGGTTGTCAGACAATGTGCAATATGATATTACGATGTCAGAAGGTACTGTTGTTGCAATAGATAAAAGCACAACGGAGATTAAAGAGCCAATGTACGCAACGGGTGGATACATAGATATCCACACGCACGGCGGACTCGGACACGATTTTTTTGAGTGCACTCAAGAGGCAGCTGATAGTGTGGGAGCATTTCATTTGCAAAACGGCACCACATCATTTTGTGCAACTTCTGTTGCAACACCGCTTGCGGAGTTAGATGTGCAATGTGCAAAAATAAGAGGATTAAAGCAAAATTATTCTACAATGTTGGGGCTTCATTTAGAGGGGCCTTTTATTAGTGTTAAGAAAAAGGGCGCCCAACCCGAATGCAATATTAGGGCAGAATACACAACAGAAGACGCCAAGTTCTTTGAGGATAACGCGGATATTTTAAAGATAGTAACAATGTGTCCACACACTAAAAACGCAGTTGATTTGGTTGCAAAGTTGGATTCATTGCATATAATTGCGCACGCTGGGCACGACGACAGCATATATCCCGAAATAATAGATTGTGTTAGCGCGGGTCTAACTGGTGCAACGCACATATACTGTGCTTCATCTGGGCTCAACCGCAGGGCTGGCGACATTACAAAATATATGGGTCTTAATGAAACTGCGCTTGCTTCTAACAAGATTTTTACCGAAGTTATTGCAGACGGCCAACATATTAGTCGCGAACTATTTTTATATATCTATAACAATAAAGGATTCCGCAATATGTGCGTTGTAAGTGACTCGTTGAGTGCAGCGGGAATGCCCAAAGGTACATATGTTTTGGGAGAAGATATTGCAATTTACAACAATGGCGAAGTGGTATTGCTTGCGGATAAATCGGCGCTAGCGGGAAGCATTACGCCACTTGCAAAAATGGTTCAAAATATGGTGTCATATGGCGTGCCAATTGCAGAAGCGGTGTATATGGCAAATCAAGCCCCCGCATCCCACCTAAAAATGCCCAAACTTGGCAAAATTGGTGAGGGATTAGTGGCAGATATTGTGCTAATTGATAATTTTGGCAGTCTTAAAGCGGTTTATAAAGCGGGCTCACGCGTAAATTAAAATGCTCCGCATTAAATGTGGCGGCAAATAGTTGACAGTGTGTTGCGATTTTGATATAATATAACAAACGCGAAGATAGGGCATAAGTTTTAACATAGGTGTTCAGAGAGTTGTCGGATGGTGTGAGGCAATGGCTTGGTTAAATACGAACTCTCCCAGGAGCGGCTGACCGAACGGCGTATGCCTATTAGATTCAGACGGATTTCCTCCGTAAAAGGCGGGCTATTAATTAGTCCAAAAGTGGGCAACAATTGTTGTCAATTAGAGTGGTACCACGGAAGTATAAAGGCTTTCGTCTCTTGTTAATAAGCAAGTGGCGTGAGCCTTTTTTGTATCACGGCACCTTAAATTAGTAATAAATATTAGGAGTAAATATATGAAATTAGCATTTTCCACAATAGGATGTCCAGACTTTAGTTGGTCAGAGATATGCTCTATGGCAAAAGATTTCGGATTTAACGGCATCGAACTTAGAGGTATTGGTTCAGATTCATTTTCTAACCTAACAAAGCCATTTAGTAATGATAACATTGCAGAAACAATGGTTGAACTTGCAAAAAGAAAGCTGTCAATTGCTTGTATTTCATCCGCTTGCGCATTAAAGTATGCAGATAAAATGGAGCAAAACATTGCAGAAATTAAAGCTCACATTGATATCGCAGCTAGCATAAAGTGCTCATATGTAAGGGTGCTTGGCGATGAGTGCGCAAAAGTTGACGGTGAAGTTGATGATGCAGTTGTAGTAACCGCATTAAAAGCGATTGTGCCATATGCAGAAGCAAACGGAGTTGTTCTATTAATTGAAACAAACGGAGTTTACGCAGACACCGCGCGTCTTGCACAAGTATTGCACGCAGTTGCAAGTGACAATGTAGCGGCGTTATGGGATATGCACCACCCTTACAGATATATGGGCGAAACAGCGGGCAAAACTGTTGAAAACTTGGGCGCATATATTAAACACGTACAAATTAAAGATAGCGTTGTTGAAAACGGCGAAACAATTTACAAAATTATTGGCGAGGGTGACCTACCAGTAGAAAGTTTTATGTTGGCGTTAAACAGTATCAATTACGAAGGTTTTGTGTCACTTGAGTGGTTAAAAAAATACGCACCTTATTTGCAAGAAGCAGGCATTGTGTTCCCACATTTTGCACACTATATGTCAATGCACACTGGCAAAAAAATCACAACAAGAAAGTTGATTAACAACAACCGCAACACTGGCAAATATGTATGGGAAAAGAACAAACTTATTGATTGCACATTCCCACAAGTGCTAGACAAAATGGTTGAAGAGTTCCCCGAACAAGAGTGCTTCCACTACACCACACTTGACTATACAAGAACATATAAACAGTTTTCTGATGATGTAGATAAATTTGCTAAAGCTCTTATTGGCTTGGGTGTAAAAAGCGGTGACCACGTAGCTATTTGGGCAACCAATATTCCACAATGGTTTATAACATTTTGGGCTACAACAAAAATCGGCGCAGTACTAGTTACAGTTAACACAGCTTACAAAATTCACGAAGCAGAATATCTATTTAGGCAATCCGACACACACACCGTTGTTATGATTGACGGATTTAAAGATAGCGACTATGTAGGTATCCTTAAAGAAATCTGCCCAGAGTTAGAAAACCACAAATCGGGTACCCCATTGCACGCAAAAAGGTTACCATTCTTGCGTAATATCATAACAGTTGAGTCTAAACAAGATGGATGTTTAACTTGGGATGAAGCGCTTACATATGGCGACAAAGTTGATATTCACGAAGTTTATAGAAGAGAAAATGCAATAAATAAAGATGAAGTTTGCAATATGCAATACACATCTGGCACAACTGGATTCCCTAAAGGCGTTATGTTAACCCATTACAATGTAGTAAATAATGGTAAGGCAATAGGCGACTGTATGGATTTATCCACAGCAGACAGAATGATGATACAAGTACCAATGTTCCACTGTTTTGGAATGGTTCTTGCAATGACATCTTGTATGACACACGGCGCAACAATGTGTCCAATACCAGCTTTTTCACCAACCAAAGGATTAGCTTGTATCAACGAAGCAAAAATAACAGCGTTCCACGGAGTGCCAACAATGTTTATTGCAATGCTAGCCCACAAGAATTTTGATTCAACCGATTTTAGCCATATGCGTACTGGAATAATGGCGGGTAGCCCTTGCCCAGTTAAGGTTATGGAAGAGGTTTTGGATAAAATGAATATGAGTGAAATCTGTATTACATACGGACAAACCGAAGCGTCACCTGGTTGCACAATGAGCAAAACAACCGATTCAATGGAAACAAGGGTATCAACCGTAGGTAGTGCGATGTTTGGTGTTGAATGTAAAATCGTTGACCCCGAAACATACGAAGATTTGCCAGACAATACCGATGGCGAATTTGTAGCGCGCGGTTACAACATAATGAAAGGCTATTATAAAATGCCAGAAGCAACCTCATCAGCAATTGATTCAGAGGGTTGGTTGCACACTGGTGACCTAGCCCGCCGTGATGAAACTGGCAACTACAAAATAACTGGTAGAATAAAAGATATGATTATCCGCGGTGGTGAAAATATCTATCCAAAAGAAATCGAAGATTTCATCTATACTCATGCAAAAGTATCCGATGTTCAAGTAGTAGGTGTTCCCGATAAAGACTACGGCGAAGAAATTATGGCATACGTAGTTTTAAAAGCGGGTGCCGAATCATCTGAAGCCGAAATAAAAGAGTATTGTATGAGCCATATGGCAAAGCACAAAACCCCACGTTATGTAGCCTTTGTTGACAGCTTCCCCATGAACGCCGCCGGCAAAATTCTAAAGTACAAAATGCGCGAGAACGCAATAGCGGAGTTGAAGCTTCAGGACGCCAATTCCATAGAAACCGCGTAAAAAGCCATATATCACACATCTAACTTCACAAACCCCACGCGCCCCCAATATTCATTTACGCATTAGTAATATTCATATTGGTTGCGCGTGGGGTTTGCTTGTTATATATGCAATCTATGGCTTTTTACTATAATCACGTATTTCACGCACACAACATCACGAGCGCCCAATTTTAAAAATTCAAAAGTTACTTATACATTAGGATTTTTAAAATTGGGCGTTCGCTTCGTTGTGCACGCAAACTATGACTTTTTACTTTAATCGCGTATTTCACAAAACAGCCCTGCATTTTTGTGG
This sequence comes from Bacillota bacterium, assembly GCA_044426075.1. Taxonomy (GTDB): domain Bacteria; phylum Bacillota; class Clostridia; order Christensenellales; family DTU072; genus JAWXUT01. The sequence goes on along the minus strand of JAWXUT010000088.1, from coordinate 176 downwards.
GGCTGTTTGAAGTAATATTATATGAAGCGGGGAGAAAGCGCACGAAGTGCATTTTTGGACAGCTGAGTGTAATATATCGGTGCTATTGCTAGATTTATCTAGCCAAATGCTTGCATTTGTAGATTTGTCAACTTGTTGATAAATCAATAGTACGTAGAATATAAGTAATAGTGAAT
>JAWXUT010000087.1:0-7372 GCA_044426075.1 Bacillota bacterium | reverse complement strand
TGAGTGTAATATATCGGTGCTATTGCTAGATTTATCTAGCCAAATGCGGAGCATTTGTAGATTTGTCAACTTGTTGATAAATCAATAGCACGTAGAATATAGTGAATAGTGAAGAAGTTGATTATATAAAACGCCGTTGTTTGTATCACGGATAAATCATAAGATTGTAGGGTGCGTTAGTCCTCTGACGCCCGCATCCATATTAAAACAATAATTAGGATTGATTATAGTCTGCCGACGGCGTAAGGTCCGGGCGGCAGGGGACTGCCGCACCCTACAATCTATATGCATTGTGTTTTGCCATTTGTTCCACGATTGAACAAAATATAAATTAAAAATCCACAATTATTCATTATTCAATATTAATTATTCATTCAACCCAACGGGTTAGTCCTCTGACGCCCGCGAACCCGCAAGCGGGTTGAGTGAAGAGTGAATAGTGAAGAGTGAAGAAGTTGAGGATAAAATTATATAAAACGCCGTTGTTTGTGTAACGGATAAATTGTATAATTGTAGGGTGCGTTAGTCCTCTGACGCCCGCATCCTTTTTGCAATTTCCTCGCCGTTGTTTATTCGTTCGCCGTTGTTTGCACCACGCATAAATCATAAGATCGTAGGGTGGTAGTCCTCTGACGCCCGCATCCATATAAAAACAATAATTAGGATTGATTATAGTCTGCCGACGGCGTAAGGTCCGGGCGGCAGGGGACTGCCGCACCCTACAATCTATATGCATTGTGTTTTGCCATTTGTTCCACGATTGAACAAACTATAAATTAGCCATAAAAAGTTTATTATTTCTTCAAGTCAGCGTGTTGCTCGGCTTCCCATTCTTTATACATCATAGGAATTTTTTTGGCAAAGTTTCTGTATTCTATACACGCGTGCGTTGCCATATCTTTTGCTGTTTTTTCGGTTAGGAAAATCTTGCCTAGTAGCTTGCTTTTTAATCGCGCACCTAGCCAGAATCTGCTTACTGCAAGTAGCCCGCCAGTTGGTTCTTCAAAGAAGATGTGACTCATCTCTGTGTTTTGAATTATCCCTTTAAAGGCTCCTACATGGCCACAAACGGTAGTCGAAACTCTGCTTTTTTGTAATAGTTCGGGGTCATAACCAAAACTTTCTGGGGTTACAAATGATATAGCTAATGGCAGTGTTAGCGCGCCCACACTCTCATATGGATATTGCGTTGTGGGTTCAAATGCGGGTACTGTTTTCTGTTTATAAAAGTCAGCGTCCTTTTTCGCATATGATATCTTTGTGTGCTCACCAGGATACCACGCTTCATAACGCTCGTTTGCTTGTGGGTGCCACCAGAACCACCACTCTATCATCTCTTTGGTGACCTCGGGCATAGGGCAGTACATTGCAACTAAATATTCGCCGTTTTCTAATCTGTTATATCCGCACTCCATTTTTAGTTCGGGATTTTCTAGTAGCAGATTTTTGTCTTCAAATGCGATACTGGTTATCCCGCCCGCGTGAGATATGCTTTCTGCTATGTTTTGGGGCATAGTTGCGTTTTCCATATCAATATACTTTTTTATATCCATAGTGTCTTGCTCTCCTTTGTTTTCAACTTTTAGTATATATCAAGTTTTGGTAAATTACAATAGTTTTTCAGAATAAGTTGCCAAATGTTGGGCATAATTTCCTTTAATGGAGGTTGATTATGGCATTGCCTGTAGTATTGTGTATTGGTTCTATGGGGGTTATTGGGGACAGTTTGGGCCCGTTAGTAGGTGACATTTTAAAGGCAGAGGGCGTTAACGCTTATGTTTATGGCTGCACTAAAAGACCAGTTACTGGTGTAAATTATGGCGAATATGTGGAGTATTTGAAGAAAAAACACGATGGCGTTGTTATTGCAATTGATGCGTCTGTTGGGGATAAAAAAGATGTGGGCAAGATAAAAATTGCATCTGGTGGCGTGTCTGCGGGCGGCGCGCTAAATCGTGATTTAGGTCGGTTTGGCGACATAGGAATTATAGGAATTGTGGCAGAAAAGGGTGAGGATAATTTGAGATCACTTATAAATGTTCCGCATAGTGCCGTAAGTATTATGGCGATGAGGGTGGCGCTTCGTGTAAATGAAGTGCTAAAAGCCATCCCTTGCCGCAAAATAGAAAGTGGTAAAGAAGGGCTACTTGTGTAATCTTTTTATAGCATAACCACGCTTTCACTTAGCCCATAGTGTTAGCAATAATCCATTCTACAAATTACACTAAAAATACACTTAATAAACACCGTTTATGTTGCAAAAGTGCAACAAGTGTGTTATAATAGTATATAGTTTAAGTAAATTGGGCGAGTAACGCTTATTTTCTTAATAAAAGTGAGGATTAGATGGACAATAAAAATCTAAAAAAGGGAAACAACAAAAGGGCACTATTAAGCATACTAATGTTGGTATTGATGATAATAGTATTAGCTGTAATGTTGACATCCACATCAGAAACCACACCCGTGCTATCATACAGTGATGTTATGGCGGGAATAAAGGCAGAAGACGGAGCAGATAACAAGATAATTGGCGTATTATTCGTAACAGATTACAATGTTAATTTATTATACGAGTCAGACGCAGAATATTATGATGATTTTATGGCGGGCGACTATGTTTCGGCAACAGCTATAATAACATACAGAACGACATTTGTGTTGGCGGTAGAAACATATTTTTATGGGCTTGATGCTGAATCTAGTGCGTTGTGTACAGCTCCAGACATAATGTTGTTTGACCCAGAAGAAACAAGTATATTCTCATATATTTATCCAATATTATACATTGTATTATTAGTTGGATTGGGTGTAATGTTGTTTATGTCATTTAAAGGAAGCAAAGGCAGTGGCGGCGCAATGGGCTTTAGCAAAACAAAAGCTAGGGTTGCAACCACAGTAAAAGTGAGATTCAACGATGTTGCGGGAGCGGAAGAAGAAAAAGAAGAGCTACGTGAAGTTGTAGAATTTTTGAAGTCTTCCAAGAAGTTCCGTGATGTAGGCGCAAAGATACCTAAGGGCGTTTTGCTAGTAGGTAGCCCAGGTACGGGTAAGACATTGTTTGCAAAAGCAGTTGCGGGTGAAGCAAGTGTACCATTTTTCTCAATTAGCGGATCAGATTTCGTAGAGATGTTTGTAGGTGTGGGAGCAAGCCGTGTTCGTGACCTATTCCAACAAGCCAAAAAGAGCCAACCTTGTATCATATTTATAGATGAAATTGATGCAGTGGGTAGAAAACGTGGTTCTGGTATGGGCGGCGGAAACGATGAGCGCGAGCAAACCCTTAACCAACTTTTGGTTCAAATGGACGGATTTAATGACAACGACGGTATTGTTGTAATTGCAGCAACCAACCGTGTTGATGTTTTGGATAACGCGCTATTGAGACCAGGTCGTTTTGACCGTCAAATTTATATCAATATGCCCGATGTTAAGGCAAGGGAAGCGATATTTAAGGTTCACACAAAGAATAAACCAATGTCAGATGACATAAATTATAAGAGTTTGGCAAGGCTAACAGTAGGATTTAGCGGAGCAGATATAGCAAACCTATTGAATGAATCCGCAATTTTAGCAGCACGTGCGGGCAGAACGTTAATTTTGATGAAAGATATCCACGAAGGTATCAACAAAGTTATCGCTGGCCCTCAAAAGAAGAGCCGTGTTGTAACTGAGCGCGACAAACGTATAACAGCTTATCACGAAGTTGGCCACGCCCTAGTTGGCAGATTGATGAAGTATTGTGATGATGTTCACGAAGTAAGCATAATCCCACGCGGATTGGCGGCGGGCTACACAATCAGCAGACCAAAGGGTGAAGATAATCACGTAACCAAAAACGCATTAAAAGATAACATTGCAATGATGCTTGGCGGCAGAGCTGCAGAAGAATTAATTATAAAAGACATTTCAACTGGTGCATCACAAGACATACAACGTGCAACAAGTATCGCGCGTAAAATGGTATGCGAGTGGGGTATGAGTGAAGATTTAGCCAACCAATATATGGGTGGAGAAGAAGAAATGGTTGTTGGTTTCGGATATAACACAAACCCACACAGCGACAAAGTACAAACGCAAATTGACCAATCTATTAAAGAACTAATTGACACCAACTATCAAAGAGCGTTACAATGTTTGCAAGAAAATGAAGCAGTTATGCACAAAATAGTACAATTGTTGTTTGAAAAAGAGACAATTTACGGTGATGAAATGGATAAATTGCTAGAAGGTTTAAGTGTTGAAGAAGTTGTTGCATATATCGACACAAAAAACAAAAACCAACAAGAGCGCGCAGACAACAAAGCTGCAGAAGATAAACGCAAAGCGGAACAAATTTTAAAACCTGTTTTGCCACATCCAAGCACTATAATCGTACCTAGTCAAGATGGCGAAGCAGAAGAGGCAAAACCAATTGGTCTTGCGCCCGCAGAAGAAGTAGTAACAGAAGAGCAACCAGAGGTTCCAACCCCAGTTGAACAAACTGAAGAGGCACCAGAAGTTGGTTCAGATACAAAAGAAGAGGCTCCAACAGAGTCCAACGAAGACAAGTAGTCTTAAATAAAAAACAACACACTTATATGTGTTAGGAACAAGCAATTGTTATTGTTAATAAATAAAAAAAAGGAAGTGGATTTATGGACAGTAGGGTATTTAGTATTGGAGAAAGTTTGATAGATTTTGTACCAGCGGGAACGGGCGCACTATCATTTACAGCAAAAGCCGGCGGAGCACCAAGCAACGTTAGCGCGTGTGTAAGCAAGTTGGGTGGCAAAGGCTACTATCTTGGCAAATTAGGAACAGATGTATTTTCTCGATTCCTTTTAGCAACAATGCAAAAATATGGCGTAAACACCGATTATACAATAATCGATGCAAGATATCAAACAGCTTTGGCGTTTGTAACCTTAAACGAGAGGGGCGACCGCGAGTTTAATTTCTACCGCAAAGAAAGTTGCGATTTAATGCTAGATAGCACTGAAATTCCAGCAGACTTATTCACACCAAACGACATATTGCATTTTTGTTCTGTTGGACTAGTAGAGTCACCTTCAAAGTACGCACATAAACGTGCACTAGAATTAGCAGATCAAAACGGCGCAATGATTTCATTTGACGTAAACGTTCGCGAAAACCTATGGGATAACGTAGACAACTGCGTAAAAACTATATGGGAATTTTTACCTTATCCCGATGTTATCAAAGTAACTGATGATGAAGTTCGTTTGATAACCAAAATGGATAACGAAAAAGAAGCCGTTGCAAAAATGTTTGAAACTGCAAAAAAATGCAAAATTATGCTAGTAACTCGTGGGCCAGAAGGCGTAATCGTATATGACCGCGAACTAAACAGCTTCTATCGTGAAGCGGTAGATGTTCCAGTAGTTGACACAACAGGCGCGGGCGATTGCTTTATCGGCAGCCTACTTTACTTAATCAGCAAAGGCGAAGCCAAACTTACCCTAGAAGGTATCCGCGAAGGCGTTGACTTTGCAAGCTACGGTTGTGGCATTGTTATCGGCAGCAAAGGCGCAATTGAATCTATGCCAACCCAAGAAGACATCGCTGATTTAAAAACACGCTATTAAATTAATTTTATTACATAAAAAAGCTGAAAAGAAGTTAATTCATTTCAGCTTTTATTTTTTGCAAAAACTCAACTTTTATTGTAAAAATCGCACATTTAAAAATCCAACGTCCGAAAAGTGGCATAAATGCTCATTTCAAGGGTCCGAAAAGTGGCATATTTATTAAAATTTAGGGTCCGAAAAGTGGCATAGGGCTTGCATTGTTGATAATAATATGGTAGAATATAAAAAAAGATAGTGAGGATATATGTTAAAAAGGAAAATTTACAATAGTTTAGTTTCTTGGAAAAAAGACAAAGATAAAGAATGTTTGCTCATTAAAGGAGCTAGGCAAATTGGAAAAACTTATATAATTGACAAGTTTGGCAAAGAGAACTATTCAAGCTATATTTATGTCAATTTTATAGAGAATCCTAATTTATCAAATATTTTTAAAGATAGCCTTTCTGCAGATGAAATTTACAAGAAGTTATCTGTTTTTATCTTGGGAATAAAATTTATTGAAAAAGATACACTAATATTTTTAGATGAAATTCAAGCTTGCACAAATGCGAGAAGTGCGTTAAAATTTTTAGCTATTGACAACAGATATGATGTTATAGCTTCGGGCTCATTGCTTGGAATTAATTATAAAGAAGAATCTTCTATTCCAGTTGGATACGAAAAACAGATGACGATGCACGCATTGGATTTTGAGGAATTTTTATGGGCAAAAAATGTTGACCTTAACGCAATAGACTATATAAAAAGTTTTTTTATCAATAAAGAAAGAATAGACGATGATATCAATAAATATTTCTTAAATATTTTTAGGGAATATATGGTAGTTGGTGGAATGCCAGATGTTGTAAATAAATTTATAGAAACAAGCAATTTTAGTGTTGTTCACGAAACGCAAGAAAAATTGTTGGCGAGCTATTTAGATGACATTGCTAAATATGCGGCAGTTTCAGAAAAGCCCAAAACAAGAAATTGCTATTTATCAATACCAAAGCAATTGGCTAAAGAAAATAGAAAATTTCAATATGCGTTGGTAGAAAGTGGTGGCAGAGCAAGAAAGTACAAGAATTGTATTGAGTGGTTAAGAGATGCAAATTTAGTAAATTATTGTTTCAATGTAAGCACACCTAGTTTCCCGCTAAAAGCATACGAACAAAATGACTGCTTTAAGATATATTTAAACGATATTGGCCTATTAATTGCAATGTATGGCTTTGAAATCAAAGAACCAATTCTGAATAATACATTAACTGGCTACGCAAAAGGCGGAATTTATGAAAACGCTATTGCAGATGTGCTAATAAAAAAGAATATACCTTTACGTTATTACAAAGCGGAAAGGAATGATCAAGAGATAGAATTCTTATTGCAAGGCAACAATGCCGTTATCCCTATTGAAGTGAAGGCAGGCAATAATGCTAGCATATCTCTAAATAACTTCATAAAAGAAAACAATACACCCTATGCATACAAGTTTATATCGGGTAATATTGGCGTTTCTGGTGAAAAAATCACATTGCCACTTTATATGATAATGTTTCTGGTTTAATAAGGATTAATGCGGACGCGGGCGTCAGAGGACTACCACACTACAATTTTATGTGTTCCCACTAACCTATACAATCCCAAAACTGAAGTGTACCCCATTTAGAGGACATATTTAAAAATGAAAAATTCTATTGCTATTTTCTGAGCTTTCAAAAAATACAATACAAAACTGCAAAAACTTGTTTTTGTTGTAACCCTTTACGCGGATATATTTTGCGATACAATAAATATGCGAA
>JAWXUT010000086.1:0-7438 GCA_044426075.1 Bacillota bacterium | reverse complement strand
AACCAGGCAAAATTACAGTAATAACAGATACGCCCATATCTTCTGCATAGATGTCAAACATAGCATCAACACCATTTTTGCGCATATTTTCAATTATTTCTAGGCATTCATCATTGCATTTAAATGAATTTTTACCTACAAATATTGCATGTGAATATTGCAATTTTACTTTTAGCCCCTTGGTGACTTCAACAAGCTCGTCCATAGCACGCAACAAGTGAGAACGACCCAAAAGCTCTGGATATGCCATTGATACGGAAGAATTTGCGCGTGGATGCACAGTTAACACCTTATCATACTTTTCACAAAGTTTTGCAACAGCTTTCAATTCTTCTAAATTTGAATAAATACCCGGCACATACATAAGACCTAACGATATTCCGCAAGCACCTTGCTGCAAATTTTCTTCAAGGATTTCTAGCATTTTCTGCTGTTCGTCAGCAGTAATTTCCGCCCTATCACCCGCAACACTTGCCCTTGCTGTGCAATGTCCAACTAAAGTTGCTATATTTAAATTTGTATTCTTATCAATAAAATCGAAGTATTCTGCCACATTTCCGCAATCTTTTTCTGTATTTTGCACAGAAAACAAACCGCCACCTATAACATCTCTGGTTGCAGAACTCTTTTCATAACCCATAGCAGAAAGCCCGCAATTGCCGCATACAAATGTAGTAATTCCTTGTTCCACAAATGGCACAAAAAACTTTTTAGAATCTGTTCTGCACGCAAACCAATCATTATGACTGTGGCAATCAATAAATCCAGATGACAATGACAGCCCGTTTAGATCAACTATATTGTCACTTTCGCCTTGGCACTTTACGCTTACTTCAATAATCTTGTCATTTTCAACAAGTACTTCGCCCATAAAAGCGTCGCTACCACTTCCGTTGTAAATTTTGCAATTTGTAAATAATGTTTTCATATTTCACCATCCTTCTGTTATATAAAGTATACCATATTAGTTGCTAAATATCAATAGCTAACTATTTAAGCTCTGTTTCATATTTCAAGCCACCTTGCCTACGGATTTCATCCATAGTGTGCATAAGTGTTAATGTGTCTTTTTGTGTTACAATATGGCTCTCTTTTTTGCCAGATTCAATGTCTGCAACTATGCTGTTAAATTCGTGTAGATATCCACCATGCGCTTTGTGTTTTTCTATTCTCTTACAACCTTTATAGAGCCTAGCACTAGTTGGAACGTGGAATCTATTCAACACGATTCTGCCTTGCTCGCAAGTAATTGTAGCCCGCCCGCTTAGCCACTTCATTGAACATTTTAAGTGGCAAGGTATATCGCCAAAAACAACATTCATATCATCACGAACATCAATAGTATTTTCAATTTTCATTTTACCGCTAATTGAAGTTGGGTTGGATTTTCCGCTAAATAGGTATCCAAATGCTAATGTATAGATACCGATATCAAGCAATGCACCCGCACCCGCAGAATTTAACCATATGCGTTTACTGGTAAATGCTTTAAAAAATGGCATACTAAAATTCGCTTCAATTTTAGTAACTTTTCCAATAACACCGCTATCAATCCACTCTTGCGCGCGTTTGATTGTGGGGTTAAAAAACATCCAGATTGCCTCTGCAATAAACGTATTATGCTCTTGCGCTTTGGCTAAAATAAGCTGTGTTTCTTTTGCGTTTAATGTAAATGCTTTTTCACATAAAATTGGAAGATTGTAATCTAATGCTTCAATTACATGCTCATAGTGCACCCCGTGAGGACTAGCAATATATATGCCATCAACCGTGCTATCTTCCAATGCCTCTGCCATTGTAGCGCAACTTTTTGCACCAAACTTTTCTGCAAAAGCGTCACGCGTTTGCTTATTTCGTGAATAACAAGTCGCAATTGCGTGCTTTTCCGATTTAAACAACTGCCTACATACGCTATTAGCAATGTTACCCGAACCTATTACTGCCCAATTAAATTTTTTGTTTTCCATATATTCCCTATAAAAAAACCGACAACTAAGTTACCGGTTTTAAATGTATTTAAATTTCTATATTTCCGTTATATTTGTCCAAAATGCCTGCATATTGTGCGGTTATTGGCGCAATATGCTCTGCAATGAACTCATCAACTTGTTCACTACATCTTCCAGTAAAGTTTTGAGCATTTAAAAGTTTGTCGTAATCTTTTATAGCTCCAAATGCTGGGTCCGCTTTTAGTCTTTCGATTAAATCTTTAGGTAAACCAGTTTCGCGATAACGCTTTTCGGCAGCCATTGAATGCACCCTAATTAATTCGTGCAACTCTTGTCTATCTCCTCCAGCCTTAACGCACTCCATTAGAATTGTTTCTGTTGCCATAAAAGGCAATTCATTATTTACGTTCATACCAATAATATGCTCATACACAACAAGTCCGTCTGTAACATTTAGTAGTAGTTCAAGCACAGCATCAGCTGTTAAAAAGGCTTGACCCATAACTATTCTACGGTTTGCAGAATCATCAAGTGTACGCTCAAATCCTTGAGTTGAAGCTGTCATTGCGCAGTTTATTGGCAAAGACATCAAGTATCTTGCAAGTGAACTTATACGCTCAGAACGCATTGGATTACGTTTGTATGCCATAGCGGATGAACCTATTTGGTTCTTTTCAAATGGCTCTTCAACCTCTTTACGATTTTGCAACAATCTAATATCGATTGAAAATTTATATGCACTTTGTGCTAGCATTGACAATGAAACTGTCATATTGTAGTCAAGTTTTCTTGAATAAGTTTGACCAGTTACTGCATATGCATCTTTAAAGTCAAAATAGTTGATAACATATTTTTCTAGTGCTTTAACTTTGCTGCTATCGCCGTCGAACAACTCCAAAAAGCTTGCTTGTGTACCTGTTGTACCCTTAACACCGCGCAATTTTAAGCTGTCTATTACGTGAGTTATCTCTTCATAATCCATCAACAACTCTTGTAGCCATAATGTTGCCCTTTTACCAACTGTAACCAATTGTGCTGGTTGATAGTGAGTAAATCCTAGTGTTGGCAAAGCTTTATATTTTGCTGCAAATTTAGATAATCTATCCATAACCGCAACAAGTTTGTTTCTAATAAGCTCTAATGCTTCACGATAAACAATGATATCTGCATTATCTGTAACATAACAACTAGTTGCACCCAAGTGAATTATGCCCGCAGCTTTTGGACATTTTAGTCCATACGCATAAACGTGAGCCATAACATCGTGCCTTACAATGCGCTCGCGATCTTTGGCAACTTGAAAATCTATGTCTTCTAAATGCGCTTCAAGTTCGGCTATTTGCTCCGCAGTAATATCTAAGCCTAGTTCTTTTTCACCTTTTGCAAGAGCTAGCCACAATTTTCTAAAATAACCTATGCGGTTTTGTTCAGAAAAAATATAACTCATTTCTTTTGTTGCGTATCTTGCTATTAAAGGATTACTATATTGATTGTTAATATCCATTTTTCACCTACTATAAATACAAAAAGTCACCTTTTCGGGTGACTCTTTGAGTGTTGTTACAAAAATTATTTGCTTTCTTCTTCGCTAGTAAAAGTATCCATATCGATACCTTTGAAGATATCTGCAAATGTTGCACCGCTTGAATCACTTGAAACCCATTCGCGTGGTTCGTCATTGTCACGACGAGATTGCTTTCTGTCTTTCTTGTCTTTTCTTGCTTCTGCACCTTCAGCACGGCTAGCAAATTTTTCTGAATTGCTTGGACGTTTGCTTGGAGCGCCCTCTGCACCTTCTTCTGTTGCTTCAACTACTGGAGCTTCTTGCAATGCTTTGATAGAAAGTGTGATTTTGTTGTTTTCAAAACCGATGATCTTAGCTTCGATTTCGTCGCCAACTTTTAGAGCTTCGTTTGCGTTAGCAATCCATTTGTGGTTGATTTCGCTTACGTGAACCAATCCGTCAATACCTGGCTCGATTTCGATAAATGCACCAAAATCTTTAATTCTTTCTACTTTGCCTTTGATGATATCATCTACGTGATATTTTTCAGCTGCAAGTTCGTAAGGTTTCTTTTGAAGTTGTTTGTAACCTAGTGAAACTTTTCCGCTCTCTCTATCTACTTTGATTACTAGGAACTCGTATGATTTGTTAAGTTCTAGTACTTCACTTGGATCAGCAATTTTTGTCCATGACAAGTCGCTGATGTGAGCTAAACAGTCAAAGTTCATAATTGAAACGAATGCACCGAAAGCTGTAAATCTCTTTACTTTACCTTTGATGATGTTGTTTACTTGCATTACTTCCCAGAAAGCTTCTTCGCGAGCTGATTTTTCTTCTTCAAGAATAATTCTTTGGCTAGCTACAATACGCTTTGGATTTGGGCGGTGCTTTGGAGCCTCTGCGCCTTCTTCAACAACTTCTTCTTTTGGTGGAAGTATGCGTAAACGTAGTTTTTTACCAACGTATTCTTCTAGATTTTTAACATATCCAACTCTTAGTTGGCTAGCTGGTACAAAGATTGTATATGAACCTAGTTTGCCTAGTAGACCGCCTTTGATAGCTTGTCCGCAAGCTAGTGTGAAATCTTCACCTTCTAATATCTTTTTAACTGCTTCATCTTCGATTTTGATTGAATCGAAAGCTTTTTTGCTTAGATTTACAGCTTTATTTTTTGGATCAGTTTTTGGGATAATTATAACATCAATAGAATCATTAATATTGTAGTTTTCTGGATTATATGTGCCGTCAAGCTCCATTTCATCATTATTGATAAAGCCACTGTCGTTTTTGCCTAGACCATCAAGTGCAACTGAAACGCCAGTTTGCTCAATTTTGATGATTGTAGCTTTTAACTTCATACCTTCGCGATAATCTCTCGCGCTGTACTTTTTCATAGCTTCGTCCATAGTCATTGGTTCTTCTGCTTTAACTACTGGTGCTGCTTCTGTTGATACTGCTACTTCTGGTGTAGCTTCTGTTGTTGTAACGGTTGCTTCTGCAACTTCGTCTACTTTGATTTCTTGATCCATTGTGTTGATAACCTCCATAATCAACCTTTTAGGGGTTGATGCGCCAGCAAGAATGCCTAGCTTTGTAATATTGTTTATTTCTGAAACCGATGCTATATCGGATACATTTGTTATAAAGTAAACATTGTTGTTATACTCTGATGCAACTTTGAAAAGCTTGTTTGTATTACTGCTTAGCTTATCGCCAATTACCAATACTGCTTGACACTCTTTTGCAACATTTTTAGCACCTATTTGCCTACTAGTAGTAGTATAACAAATACTATTAAAGAATTCAACTATTTTTGCATTGTTTTTTAGTATTTTTTCTATTTTTTCTTTGCAGAGCTCATATTCAGCAATTGCAAAGGTAGTTTGGGCTACAATTAGATATTTTTGATACTGATTTGGTAGATTTATGTGCTCCGAATCCGCAACAACAGTGCAATCGTTACACCACCCAACAATGCCCATAACTTCGGGGTGTTCCGCCGCCCCCAAAACAACTATATGCCAACCATTATTGCTATATTCTTGTACTTTGTTGTGAATATTCTTTACAAAAGCGCAAGTTGCATCAATAATCGTGTTATCACTAGCCCGCAATTGTTCCTCAACAGCCTTAGGGACTCCGTGCGACCTAATTATTATTGCCTTGTTGTGAAGCTTAGTTGCGTCTTCTACCACAAACACATTTTTCTCTTTTAGATCATCAATAACATTTTTGTTATGGATAAGTTCGCCTAGCGTGTATGCCTCTCCGTATTGTTTAGCTGTTTTTTCAGCAAGTTCTACTGCGCGCTTTACGCCACCGCAAAATCCCGCCGCCTCTCCAACAATTATTTGCATACAGCTTTTTTGATTAGCGCAACAGACTGCTCGATTTCTAGCCCAGTGCTGTTAATTATAATAGAATCAGGCATTGCTACTAATGGAGCAAACTCTCTGTGTGTGTCTTGATAGTCACGTGCTTCAACGTCAGCAAGCACTTCTGCTTCTGTTATAGTTGAACCCGCAAGTTGCAAATCAACAAATCTTCTACGCGCACGCTCTTTTGCATCTGCTGTTAAAAATATCTTATAATCTGCGTTGGGCAAAACATAGCTTCCTATATCTCTGCCGTCTAGTACACAGTTGGTGCCTTCTGCAATTGCGCGTTGCAATTCAACAAGTTTAATTCTTACTGCAGGAATCTTACTTATAGTTGATGCTAGCATACTAACTGCGTGCTCCCTAATATATGGAGTAACGTTTATTCCGCACACTATAACTTGTTGCACGCCCTCTTTGTAATTAATACTCATGCTAATAGTAGGCAAAATTTCTTCTACTGCGGCAACATCATCAACTGCTATGCCTTTACTGCTTACATAATATGCAAGACCTCTGTACATTGCTCCTGTATCTAAATATACTAGATCCATTTCTTTTGCCAAAATTTTTGCCATTGTACTTTTGCCAGCACCCGAAGGTCCGTCGATTGCTATATTGATAATTTTATTCATAAATATTCCTCCTTATTGGGCGTTTTTGCCCGCAAGATATGCCGTTGAAAATGCGACTTGTAAATTAAAGCCACCCGTTAGTGCGTCTACATCTATAACCTCTCCCGCAAAATACAAATTAGAAACCAATTTACTTTGCATAGTAGTTGGAGAAATCTCTTTAGTAGAAACCCCACCCGCGGTTATAATAGACTCCTTAATTGTGCCTAGTGACTCAACTTTAAAAGTCAATGATTTTATTATTTTTGCAAGACCCATACGCTCTTCTTTGCTTATAACATTAACGGGCTTGTATTCATCAATGTTTGATAGACATATTATATACGAAATTAAGCTTTTTGGCAATAGGTCATTTAGTGCATTTTTAAATTGTTTTGTGTTTGCTGCTTTGAAGTCGCGCAACAACCTCTGATCGAGCATATCTAACGATAAAGCGGGTTTCAAATCAATTGACAACTTGATTGTTTGCACATCTTGGCGATTTATCTTTGATGAGGCAGATAACACCAATGGGCCGCTTATGCCGTTATCCATAAATAGCATTTCACCAAGCTCATCATATAGCGCCTTCTTTTTGCCAGAAACAGCGCACTTTAAGGATACATTTTTAAGTGAAAGCCCTTGAGGGAATTGCAATGTATTGCGTGAAACAAACCTATCGCCCGCGTCATACGCACCGCTCAAAATTATTGGACACAAGGCAGAACAAGGCTTAATCACACTATGCCCCAAATTTGAAGCAAACTTATATCCGTCTCCCGTGCTGCCAGTTAGCGGATATGACAACCCACCAGTAGCCGTGATAACCGCATCTGGCTTATATGTAGCCCTATTTGTTGTAACTTCAATTATACGGCCGTTTTCAGCACGACAGTTTAGCACAGTTTCATCCAACTTTACAGTTACGCCTAGCGCGCGCAAACGCCTACTAAAAGCATCTAGCACATCACTAGACTTATCTGACACGGGGAA
>JAWXUT010000085.1:0-7680 GCA_044426075.1 Bacillota bacterium | reverse complement strand
ACCCGGGCGAGGCAGCGGTGTTGGAAGCATAGTTGCCTATTCAATTGGCATTACAAATGTTGATCCAATGCGATATGGCCTTATTTTTGAAAGGTTTTTGAATATCAACAGAACCTCAATGCCCGACTTCGATATTGACTTCTGTTATAGCAGAAGGGGAGAAGTTATTCAATATGTTAAAGATAAATATGGCGACGATCATATAAGTCAGATTATAACATTTGGCAAACTAAAGAGAAAAGCGGTAATTAAAGATGTTGCGCGTGTTTTCAAATTGCCTTTTAATGAGGTTAATAAAGTAACTTCTCACATTGCAGGCGCATATGAAAATGATAAAAAAGTTCACGTTGACAACCTTATTGACCCTATGCACCCTTGTGCTGTGCCAGAGCTAATTGAGTGTTACAACAACTCCCCCACGTGGAAGCGCGCACTTGACTTGGCTGTGCAGTTAGAAGGTATGCCAAAAAGCAACGGAATGCACGCAGCTGGTGTTGTTATCTATAAAAAACCCGCTGTAAGTACAATCCCTCTAGCAAAAAATGGCGATGAGGTTACAACGCAATTCGATATGAGTGAAGTTGAGCGTTTAGGTCTACTAAAAATGGACTTCTTGGCACTTATGACGCTTACTGATATCAAAATGGCGCACGATTATGTGCAAAAACGCGCTGGAATTGATATTGATTTTGATAAAATTGGACACGATGACCTTGCTGTTTTTGAGCTAATTGGTTCGGGTAGTACTGATGCTATATTCCAACTTGAAGGCGGTGGAATGAAGAAGTTTATGGCTCGTTTCCGCCCAAAAAATATAGAAGAAATTATAGCGGGAATATCACTTTATCGCCCAGGTCCAATGGCTAATATAGATACTTTCTTAAATAATCGTAAGAATCCAGACAAAATCCAGTATGCTCACCCCAAGCTAAAAGACATCCTTTCAGTTACTTACGGCATAATGGTCTATCAAGAACAAGCCATGGCGATAACCCGTGCAATTGCGGGTTATGATATGACTATGGCGGATAAATTCCGTGCAATAATATCAAAGAAAAAGGTTCACCTTATTGAAGATGAACGCAATATGTTTATACACGGCAGAGTTGATAAAGACGGAAAAATTATTGTTCCAGGTAGTGTTAGAAATGGCGTCAGCGAAGATACTGCACGCGCTATTTTTGCTCAAATGGAAGCCTTTGCGTCATATGCATTCAACAAGTCGCACGCGGCAGCTTATGCTATGATTAGTTATGAAACCGCATTCTACAAAAAGTATTATCCAGTAGAATTTTTGGCTTCAGTTTTAAACAACCGCATCGGCAAAGCAACAGAAACTGCAAAGTATATGCAAGTGCTGAAAAATGAAAATATACCACTCTTGCAACCCGATATCAATCGTTCTGATACGGCATTTTCACCAGACGAAACATCAATTCGTTATGGTCTTTCTTGCATAAAAAATGTAGGCAAACAAGCTATTGACAAAATAATTGCAGAACGCGAAAATGCTGGCAACTTTGCGGATTTATTCGACTTTATAGATAGATGTGGCAGTTTTGTCAACAAAAGAATGATAGAATCGCTTATTTATGGCGGTGCTTTTGACTGCTTTAATATGACTCGCGCCACAATGATTGCAAATTATGAAGAGATAATTGCCTTTGTAGACCGCAAACACAAAAACGATAACAGCAACCAAATGGACTTCTTTTCAATGCTCAGCGAAGAAGATGAAGAAAAATATGAGTTTCATCTTCACAAAGAATATGGCGTTCGCGATAGGCTTGCAGCAGAAAAAGATGTGCTCGGAATGTACATCACTGGCCACCCCTTAGACGGCTACGAAAAGGACTTTGACCTCTTCAATTTCACAACAAAAATGTTGCCAGTAAAGGCAGAAGATGAAGATGCTGACGCTGAAGAAGACAACAGCTATGGCACTTTTACAGAAGAGGAAAATCCATATAATTTGCAAGACGGAATGGATATTTATACGGGTGGATTGTTGTCTGATGTTACAATAAAACGCACAAAAGACGGCAAAGAAATGGCAATTTGTATACTTGAAGACTATTACGGCAGAATTGAAGCCATTGCGTTTAGTCGCACATTACAACAGTGCAAAACCGTAATAGAAAAAGATGCTTTGGTTCGTATAAAAGGCAGATTAAGTTTACAGGGTGAAGCAAAAATCACAATACAAAGCGTGCAACCTTGGGCATTAGAAGATAAACAAGATGCAAAAATGTCGGCAGCTCAAATAGCAAACGATACCCGCACATTGTACATCAATTTAATAGCAAACGATAAACGCATTTGGGATAAAATAGGCAAAATTTTAAGCGCTTATGAAGGACAAAGTATAGTTAAAGTTCAAATCAATAAACAACTTTATCAACACCCTTTAAAAATAAAAAACCTTGACCAAGTCGCGCGCGAACTAATAGGAATTGTGGGTTCACAAAATATCAAAATAAAATAATATTTATACTAAAAAAAGGGCTATAAAGACAGCAATCTTTATAGCCCTTTTATTTAATTTATAATCAATTTAGATTGTCAATAATCTTTCTTTTATGACACCCAACTGTGCTTCAACTGCAACCTTAGCTGGTGCCCCAGCTGAAGTTCTTCTGTTTAGGCAAGCTTCCATTTTTATATAGTCAAAGATATCCTCTTCAAACTTGTCACTCGCTTCCACATAATCTGCAAAACTTAACTTGTCTAGCGTGCTGTGCTTGTTTATTGCACTATCAACTAGCTTGCCAACTATGCCATAAGCTGTGCGGAAAGGAATGCCCTTGCCAACTAAATAATCAGCACAATCTGTTGCATTTATAAATCCTTGCTCGCAAGCTGATAACATTTTATCGGCATTAACTGTAGCTGTAGCTACCATTGGTGCCATTATTTGCAAACAAACCTTTACAGTTTCAATGCTATCAAATATAGCTTCTTTATCCTCTTGCATATCTTTATTGTAAGCAAGTGGCAACCCCTTTAGCATTGTTAATGTGCTCATTAAATTGCCATAAGTTCTGCCGGTTTTACCCCTAATAAGTTCTGCCATATCTGGATTCTTCTTTTGAGGCATAATGCTACTGCCAGTTGAATAGCCATTATCCAACTCTATAAATTTATATTCCCAAGAGCTCCAAAGTATAATTTCTTCTGAAAAACGAGATAAATGCATCATTATTGTTGCAATTCCGCTTTGTAGTTCTAAGCAATAATCCCTATCTGAAACACCGTCAAGGCTGTTG
This sequence comes from Bacillota bacterium, assembly GCA_044426075.1. Classification (GTDB taxonomy): domain Bacteria; phylum Bacillota; class Clostridia; order Christensenellales; family DTU072; genus JAWXUT01. The sequence goes on along the minus strand of JAWXUT010000085.1, from coordinate 4,414 downwards.
AGAGTGTATCCGTCAAATCCTAATAATGAAGCACTCATTGCTCTGTCAATTGGATATCCAGTTCCAGCTAAAGCCGCACTGCCAAGTGGAGAATAATTCATTCTGTTATAGCAATCTGTCATTCTGCCAATGTCACGGATAAACATATTTGCATATGCCAAAAGGTGATGCGCAAATGTAATAGGTTGCGCGCGTTGCAAATGGGTGTATCCTGGCATTATTACATCGATATTCTCTGTAGCTTTTGCAACTAATACGTTTATTAGCTCCAACAAATATTGCTTTATTGTTGTAATTTCTTTTTTTACATACAACCTTAAATCAACTGCAACTTGGTCATTTCTGCTACGCGCTGTGTGTAGCATCTTGCCGAGCTCGCCAATTCGCGCGGTCAACTCCATTTCAACAAAGCTATGTATATCTTCACAACTCAAATCAATATCAAGTTTTCCCGCATCAATATCTGCAAGAATTTGCGCAAGTTCTGTAGCTATAGCTACACTATCTTCGCTTTTTAATATACCGCAGTTGCCCAACATTGTAACGTGAGCAATACTGCCTTCTATATCTTCGCGGAACATTTTGCTATCAACAGTAATTGATGCGTTAAAGTCATTAACTAAACTATCAAGACTGCCGCTTGTTCTGCCCGCCCACAATTTTGCCATTATTATTTTTTCTCCTCAATTGACTTTAGCATCAATGAACGAGCTGTAATTGGTAGCCCAAATAGATTGATGAAGCCTAGAGCATCGTTTTGGTCATATGACTCATCTGCATCAAATGTTGCAAATTCTTCATTATATAGTGAATATTTTGATGTCATTCCAGCTGGAACAATATTTCCTTTATAAAGTTTTAACTTAATTTCGCCTGTCATTGTCTCTTGAGTTTTGTCTACAAACGCATCAAGTGCTTCACGCAAAGGTGTAAACCATTGTCCAAAATATACAACTTCTGAATACTTTTGTGCAATAACATCTTTGTAGTGTTGTGTTTCACGATCTAGACAAAGTTGTTCTAACCATTTATGTGCTTTAAATAGAATTGTGCCGCCTGGTGTTTCATATACGCCACGGCTCTTCATTCCAACAAGACGGTTTTCTACCATATCAATAAGGCCAACACCGTTTGCTCCGCCTACTTTATTTAGTGCTGTAATTAACTCTACTGCACCAATTTCTTCACCATTTAATTTTGTGCAAATACCTTTTTCAAAACCTAGTGTAATGTAGGTTGCTTTGTCTGGTGCTTGCTCAGGTGACACACTCATCTCCAAAAAGCCTGGTTTGTTGTATTGTGGCTCATTTGATGGAAATTCTAAATCCATACCTTCGTGTGATAAATGCCATAGGTTTTTATCCTTGCTGTAATTTGTTTCACGGCTGATTTTTAGTGGAATATTGTGTGCTTCTGCATAATCAATTTCTTCATCACGGCTCTTAATTGACCAAGTTCTCCAAGGTGCAATTATTGCAAGTTCTGGTGCAAATGCCTTTATGCTTAATTCAAAACGCACTTGATCGTTTCCTTTACCTGTACATCCGTGACAAATTGCGTCTGCGCCTTCTGCTTTTGCAATTTCTACTAGCCTTTTTGCAATTAGTGGACGCGCAAATGCTGTTCCTAGCAAATACTCTCCCTCATATATTGCTCCCGCTTTAATTGTTGGGAAAATAAAGTCTTTAACAAACTCTTCTTTTAAATCTTCTATATATAACTTGCTTGCGCCTGTTGCTAAAGCTTTTTCTTCTAGCCCGTCAAGCTCTGTGCCTTGTCCAACGTCTGCTGATACCGCTATAATTTCTGGATTGTTGTAGTTTTCTTTCAACCAAGGAATTATTATTGATGTATCTAATCCGCCACTGTATGCTAGCACGATCTTTTTGTATGTTTTATTTTGCATAGTTATTACCTCTTTGTGTATATTGTATATTAATTATACATCATCCATATTATAAGTCAAGCATTATGATATAACATTTTAAAATTATTCATAAATTATTAATATTTTTTACATTTTATTCACCATTATGTATTTTTATTCAATTGCTTGCTTTTCTGTCAATAAAGTAGTATAATATTCACATATTTGCATATGAGAGGAGTGTAGTATGATAGATAATAATGATCAATCTAAAACCATTAGTTTGAGCAAAAAATCAATTATTGTTGCAATAGTTGTTGTTTTGATACTAGTTATAGGTGCATATGTGCTCACATTTGTTATCCCAACTGGTGAATATCAGCGTGACGAATCTGGTTCTATTGTTCAAGGAACTTATGAGGAAAATGAAGATTTAGACGGCATCGCTTGGTGGCAATTTTTACTTGCACCGATTATGATTTTGTCGCCTTCGGTTGAAGGTTCTGGCACGGTTTACACAATAATTGCGCTACTTTTGGTTATCGGAGCGGTGTTTAACGCCTTAGATGATAGCCACATTTTGCGATATATGGTTGAGTCACTTGCGCACAAATATAGACAGAAAAAGTACTTTTTGATTCCTATTTTATCATTTGCATTTATGTTTCTTGGCAGTGCAGTTGGTATGTTTGAAGAGCTGATTCCGCTTGTTCCCGTAGTAATATTGCTGTGTTATGCAATGGGCTGGGATGCGCTGGTCGGTTTAGGAATAAGTGTTTTTGCGGGCTGCTTAGGTTTTGCGGCGGGTGTTGTGAACCCGTTTACTGTTGGTGTTTCGCAAACGCTAGGCGGCATTGAACTGTTTAGTGGAATCGAAATGCGTCTTCTTGCATTTGGAATATTCTATGTTATATTGCTTGCATTTGTTTTCCCATATGCAAAATGGATAGATAAACATCCCACAAAATCAATGGTTTATAAGGAAGATTTGGCAAGAAAAGCCAATATTAACTTTGCAATTGACGATTTTAAACCAAATCCAAAACTAAACAAAGCACTAAAATGGTTCGCTGGTTGGATGATGTTGATAATTACAATCGCAATAGTTGCTATTTTCTGGCACACGTTAGCCGATTACGTAATGTATATTACAATTGCTATTTACATTATTGCCGGCGTTGGTGCTTGCGTATTGTGCGATTTGAAAGGTAAAAGACTACTAAAGTTGATGGGCGAAGGTATGGTTTCGTTGATGCCCGCAATTGCTATGATACTTGTTGCTGGTGGCGTGCGCTACATTGTAACCGAAGGCGATATTATGGATACTATATTGTATATGGCAATCGATTCAATAAGCGGTTCAAGTGCAAATGTAGCAGTACTTTTAATATACGCGGTTATCTTTATATTTGAAATATTTATACCAAGTGGTTCGGCAAAAGCCCTACTAATTATGCCTATAATATATGACATTTGTACCATTGTTGGAGTTGAAGCACAAGTTGCTGTTTTGGCATTCACGTTTGCTGACGGAATAAGCAATATGATACTACCTACAAATGCGGGCTTGTTACTAATTCTTGGTATGACAACGGTTACATATCCTAAGTGGTTCAAGTGGAGTATCCCTATGCTTCTTGTAATGTTTGCAAGCACAATTGGAATATTAATGCTAGCGCAAAATGTAATATATGTATAATCAATATATTTGAATATGAGGGAGTTTAGGCTCCCTCTTTTTTATGTTTGGATTGCTGAAACACTGTTTTCTGCAATCTTTTTTTTACTATCTTTTATCTTAATAAATAACAATATTGGTACAATTATAGCAAGGCTTATTAGCGATGCAGTTGGTACAGCAATTGCAACTCCATATATATTTAGCCCCAAAACAGCACCTGCAACATATGCAGTTATTGGGCGCGAAATTGAACTCAAAAGGCTTATAATCATAGTTGAAGTTGTATGATGAGCGCCATCAACTAGAGCAAATAACACCACTACAATTGGCACAACTAGGCAGTCAATTGAGAGGATTTTTAAATAAGTTGCGCCAATCAAACTATCAACTTCGTGTCCGCCAAATATCGCAATTAATTGCTTTGAAAACAGCAATGTAACTACAGCCATTATCCCACCAAACACAACACCATATATCAATCCATATTTAGCAATATCTTGCAATCTATCCCTATCACCAAGGTTTCTTGCAGTAACCGCAGTAACCCCGCTTGCAAGCGATCTGCTTGGCAACACAACCATACTATTGTATCTTATTGCCAACAAGTGAGCGCTTAAAATAGCAACCGAACCACCAGCAAAAATTGTGGCAAATCTAGTAAGCGACATAAAGGATATCGTCGCAACAACATTTAAAATCGCAATGGGAAGGGCTAGCGCAAGTATCCGCTTTAACAAAGAATAATTTATTGTTGGCACAATATGTTTTTTGCAAAATTCAATTATAATTGCCACAAACGTTAGTAAAAACGCCACAATATTACTAAATATCAGCGCATATGCAGACCCAACCGCACCCAACATAAG
>JAWXUT010000084.1:0-7734 GCA_044426075.1 Bacillota bacterium | reverse complement strand
AGCGCGCTTTGTGTGGTTCGAATGGCTGCTTCTTGGCTTAAAAATGACAAACCAACTCAAGACGGAAAAATATTTGTTGCAATAAAAAAGGCTTATGCAAAAACTCTTAATAAGTGCTTAAATCACAAGTGGGTTGTTATTGTACTAGTTATTACATTGTTTGGTGTTAGCGCACTTGGTGCAACCACACTTGGTATGGAATTCTTTACTACTGCTGATGAGGGTGGCTTAACAATTAGCGTTGAGATCGATACTGCAACACTTAGCACAATGAATGTTGGTGTTAGCAAAAGTTCCGAAGATTACTACACATACGATATGGCGGTTGAAGAAACTGTTGCTATTATCGAAAGCGTACTAACTAGTTATGATGAAGTTGAAACAATTGGTATTGCATACAGCTCGGGTATGACAGTTTCTGGCATTACCATTGGCGATACCACAATTACAGCCACTGTAGGTTTATGTGATTATCGTGATAGGGATGACTCTACTGTAGAAATTATTGCAGATATCACAAGTGCTCTTGCAATGAAGTCAAATAGCTTATTTACATTCTCAATAGTTGAAAATACTGCTATGGACACTGTTTCAACATTTGTTAACGATGACATTACGCTATCTTACTACAGCGATGATATAACTACATTGACAACAACGGGTTCTGACTTAACTGCATTAATCAGTGAAATACCTGGTGTTACAAGCGTTAGTGATGGTTCAAGTAGTGATGACCAACAATACTATATTGTAATAGATAAGGCAAAAGCTAGTGAATATGGATTGACTGTTGCAACAGCTTATTTACAAATTGCTAGCCTAATCACAGCGCCAAGCTCCTCAACTTCAATTACTATTGATAGCATTGAGCTTGCAGATGAAACTGAAGACTATGCAGTTTATATTCTTGATACATCTTATACTGGTCTTGCGTGGTATAGGGCTTATAATAGTACGGGCACCGATTACACTAGAATCTATTTTGAAAACAACTTGGGTGACATTGGTGTAGATGCCGACTACTATGCTCTAAACAACGGAAAGAGCTCAATATTTGTTAAACACAATGGTGAAATTGTAGAAGTTGCGGTTGGCGATTATATTCCTCTTACATACATTGACGGTGCATTTACATACGAGTATGCAGTTGTAACAGAATATGTTGATACAAATGATGCTGGCGAAAATGTAACGCTTCACGAGGTTTCTTACGAAACAGTAAGCTACACCGTTAGTGATTACACCACTTACAGCACTTACTTTACAGATGATATAGACCTTGTTATGCTAGAAATGGTTACTGAAGACCTATTTGGCACAGAAGGGTTTGAGGCAGAACCATTCTATCTATATGAAATTTTGTCAGATGAAAGTTTTGTGAAAGATGCTGATGGCAATATTGTATATCGTACATCTTCAACAACAGAACAAATTCCTTCTGATATTGCGCTAATTGATGGATACTCTTCAATTTATCGTGAAGATGGTCAAAGAATGGGCACAATTACAATTACTTATGACACATTAAATTACACATCGGATGAAATTAACGCTGCCATAAATACAATTCTTGATGAATACGAGTTGACTTCACACGGCGATTTGGTTATCGATAGAGATACAAGTAATGCCATTATGACAGAAGTTTTCAATACATTGTATCTAGTTTTGGGTCTTGCTATTGTACTTATTTATCTAGTTATGGTTGCACAATTCCAATCACTAAAATCACCATTTATCATTATGTTTACAATTCCACTTGCATTTACTGGAAGTTTGGCGTTGTTGTACATCTTGGGCTTCGAAATGTCAATATTGGCACTGCTTGGTTTGATAGTTCTAATGGGTATTGTTGTTAACAATGGTATTGTTTTTGTAGACTATGCTAACAAGTTGATTGAAAATGGCACACCTAAGCGTGAAGCACTAATAAGAACGGGTATCGACCGTATCCGCCCAATCTTGATGACAGCACTTACAACAATTATGGCTATGCTAGTTATGGCTGTTGATACATCTATTCAAGGTATTATGTTGCAACCACTTGCAATAGGTGTTATCGGCGGACTTGCATATGCAACGCTACTAACATTATTCTTTGTTCCAATAATTTACGATTTATTCAACCGTAAAGAAAAAGACTTAACTCGTATAAATGCACTAAAGAGTGACGAAATGGAAGAGGCTGCACTTGAAGAAGGCGAAGACAAATTGATGCCAACTGAGCAAGCAATTGTAGATGGCGTACTATTAGCTCAAAGTGACTATGCTTCAAAAATAGCTACACAAAAAGCCAAAAAAGATAAGAAAAAGAACAAATACAAACAAATCAAGTTAGAAGCAAAGCGCGAAAAAGTATTGCAAAAGATACTTGATTCACGCGAAGACTAGTAAATTTAGTATCGTTAGCCCAATAGTCTGCATAATGTATCGTAAAAGATAGCAAAATAGTTGACTTTTGGGTTGCGATATGATAATATCTACTTATATTGAACCTATCCTTTTTAGAAAACGCAGTAGAGAATTAAGGTCGTGGCTGAAAACCTTAAAGCGTAAGTAGTAGGAATAGCAACATCAATTGTAAACACTCAAAATATTAAAGAGGTTGCGTAAAAGCAACAATAAGGGTGGCACCGTGGGTAAATACTCACCCCTTAAAAGTCGTTAGGCTTTTAAGGGGTGTTTTTAATTTTAAAGTAAAAAATGTGGAGGCATTTATGTATAGAACAAAAAACTGTGGCGAAATTAATCTTGATAGCGTAGGCAGTAAAGTAACACTTGCTGGCTGGATAGACACAATTCGTGATCACGGCGGAGTAACATTTATCGATTTAAGGGATAATCACGGCATAACACAAGTGGTTATTAATGATGAAAGCATTGCAATTCCTACCAAAGAAAGCGTAATAAGCGTAGCTGGTATAGTTGAACAACGCGATGCAGAAACCGTTAACAATAAGATAGCAACGGGTAAAGTTGAACTAAAAATGGAGACAATGGAAGTGCTAAGCACTGCTAAAAACCAACTTCCTTTTGATGTTTCAGATTCACTTGCAACAAGAGAAGATGTAAGGCTTAAATATCGCTTTTTAGATATGCGTAATCCAGCTGTTCACAACAACATTGTTATGCGTTCAAAGATAACAAGTTTCCTTCGTCGCGAAATGGAAGAGATGGGATTTTTAGAAATGCAAACACCAATTTTAACATCATCTTCACCAGAGGGTGCAAGAGATTATTTGGTTCCAAGCCGTAAACACAAGGGTAAATTTTATGCCTTGCCACAAGCACCACAACAATTTAAGCAATTATTAATGGTGTCTGGGTTTGATAAATACTTCCAAATTGCACCTTGCTTCAGAGACGAAGATGCTCGTGCAGATAGGTCACCAGGTGAGTTTTATCAGTTGGATTTTGAAATGGCTTTTGCAACACAAGAAGATGTTTTTGCCGTTGCAGAAAAAGTTCTTACTGGTGTGTTTAGCGAATTTACCGACAAAAAGGTATCCAAAGCACCATATAAAAGGATCCCATATGCTGAAAGTATGTTAAAGTACGGCACAGATAAACCAGATTTAAGAAATCCACTTATCATTGAAGATCTTAGCGATTATTTTGCAACAGTTGACTTTGCTCCTTTTAAAAAGAAACAAGTTAGGGGTATTGTTGTACCAGATTGTGTAAAAATGCCAAAGTCATTCCACGAGAAAATGCTAGCTTTTGCAATGAGCATAGGTATGAAGGGCTTGGGATATATTTCTATACTAAAAGACTATGAATTAAAGGGTCCAATTGTTAAATTCTTGCCAGAAGAGAAGCAACAAGAGTTAATCAAAATGCTTGGCTTGCAAGAAAATGACACACTATTTTTCATATGCGATGCACCTGCAGTTGTAAACAAACTTTCAGGTCAAATCCGTACAGAACTTGCAAACAAAATGGATTTAATCGCAAAAGATAGTTTTGAAATGTGCTTTATCGTTGACTTCCCAATGTATGAAATCGACGAAGAAACTGGCAAAGTTGGCTTTACTCACAATCCATTTTCAATGCCACAAGGCGAAATGGATGCACTTTTAAATAAAGATCCACTAGATATTCTTGCATATCAATATGACATTGTTTGCAACGGAACAGAGTTGTCTTCTGGTGCAGTAAGAAACCACCGCCCAGACATTATGAAAAAGGCTTTTGAGATAGCGGGTTATGAAGAATCAGTGCTACTTGAAAAGTTTTCAGCATTATATAATGCTTTCCATTATGGTGCACCACCTCACGCGGGCATGGCACCAGGACTTGATCGCATTGTTATGCTTATCACAGAGCAAGAGAGCATTCGTGAAGTTATCCCATTCCCAATGAACAGCACCGCGCAAGACCTTTTGTTAGACGCACCAAGTGCTGTAACTGAACAACAATTGAGGGAAGTTCACATAAAAATTAGGTAGGAGTAATTATGACATACATTGACCACTTAGAATATCTAAGCAAATTATCTTTTACAGATGAAGAAAAAGTTGCATTTGATAAAGATTTTAGCAGAATTATAGCCTTTGTTGATGAAATTAAGGCAATTGAAATCGACGATGACGGCGCGCAAGAAGCCACTGTGACTCTTGCTGACCTCCGCGAAGATGTAATTAAAGAGAGTTTAAGTGTAGACAAAATTTTGGCTAACGCTCCAAGAGAAAAGGACGGTTGTTTTTTAACACCGCTGGTGGTTGAATAATGGATTACAACAAGTTATCAGTTAAAGAAATAGCAGAAAAAATTGCAAGTCGTGATCTAAAGTCTTACGATGTTGTGCGTTATTTTGTGCAAAAATGTGAAGAAAATATGGCATTAAACGCCGTTGTTGAAATCTTTTATGACAGTTTAGACCGTGCAAAAGAGATTGATGCACAGCTAGACAGTGGAAAAAAATTGGGTGCCCTAGCAGGTGTACCAATAGCAATTAAAGATAACATTCTATACACTGGACACAAGGCAAGTTGCGGAAGTGCATTTTTGGTTGATTTTGTAGCGCCATATTCTGCAACCATAGTAGAAAAGTTGCTTAATGCGGGTGCAGTTATAATCGGCAGAACCAATATGGACGAGTTTGCAATGGGTGGAAGCACAGAAAATAGCATACACGGCGTGTGTCACAATGCGGTTAATAATAACCACGTTGCGGGCGGAAGCAGTGGCGGAAGTGCAGTTGCAGTTGCAGCAGGTTTAGTTCCTTGCGCAATCGGCACAGATACGGGCGGTTCTATTCGTCAACCCGCATCATTTAATGGTGTTGTGGGCATTAAACCAACCTATGGTACAGTTTCAAGATATGGCATAGTTGCTTATGCAAGTTCATTAGACCAAGCGTCACCAATAGCAAAAAGCGTAAGTGATTGCAGATATGTACTTGAAATTCTTGCTGGAAAAGATGTAAACGACGGCACTACTATTGTAAATCCACTTGATTCTATCAAAAAAGATACCATTAAATTGGGCGTATGTAAGCAAATTATGGATGCATACAAAGCTATGCCACAATATTCAGACTTTATGGCGGGTGTTGAAAGGCTAAAAGAAAGGTGCGAAATTGTAGAAGTTGATATGCCACATATCACAAATACGCTTGCGTGTTACTACATTATTGCTCCCGCAGAAGCAACCTCAAACCTAGCGCGGTTCGACGGCATAAAGTATACAGCACGTAGTGAAAAAGCACGCGACCTAGAAAGTGTTTATATTGAAAGTCGCACAGAAGGCTTCGGGAAAGAAGTTAAAAGGCGCATAATGTTAGGTAACTATGTGTTATCTAGCGGATATTTTGATGCATATTACAACAAAGCAAAAAGCGTGCAAAAGCTAATAAGAAAAGAGTTCGACACGGTTTTCAATACTTGTGATGCGTTGGTTTTGCCAACAACACCAGGTGAGGCATTTGCAATAGGTGAAAAAATAGGTGATCCAATTGCTATGTATATGGAAGACTTGTTCACAGTTCCCGCAAATATAGCTGGCGTTCCCGCAATAAGTATCCCTTATGGTGTTGGCGCAAAAGGCTTGCCACTTGGAATGCAGTTTATGGCAATGAGGGGTAATGACGGAATGTTATGTGATATTGCAGCAGAGTGCGCAAAGTTTGTAAAAGGAGAGGCGTATGTTAAGTAATTTTGATATAGTAATTGGATTAGAAATACACGCAGAGCTTAACACAAATACCAAAGTTTTTTGTGGTTGCAGAAATCAATTTGGGTCAGAGTCAAACCATAACACTTGCCCCGTTTGTACTGGAATGCCAGGTGCATTGCCAATATTAAACAAAAGGGCGGTTGAGCTTGCAATTAAAGCGGGACTATCTATTGGTTCAAAGATATCTCACTATACAGTTTTTGAGCGTAAAAATTACTTCTATCCAGATTTAAGCAAAGCCTATCAAATAAGCCAATTGGTATACCCATTGTGCGTAGGTGGTAGCCTAAAGTTAGAAAATGGTAAAGTTATAGAGATAAACAGAATCCACCTTGAAGAAGATGCAGGCAAGTTAAATCACTTAGGCAGAGCTGTAGGCAGTTTGGTTGACTACAACCGTGGCGGCACACCGCTAATTGAGCTTGTAACTGAACCAGTGTTGTCTTCAGCAGAAGAGGCAGTTGAGTTCTATAAAATGGTTCGTGAAACTTATATATATGAAGACATTGCAGAGTGCAAAATGGAGCAAGGCGGATTGCGTTGTGATGTTAATATATCATTAAAGAGAAAGGGTGCAACCGAGTTCGGCACACGAACAGAGATGAAAAATCTAAACTCATTTAAGAGTGTAGCACGCGCAATTGAATATGAAACCGTAAGACAAGCCGAAGTGCTTATGAGCGGTGGTAAAATTGTGCAAGAAACCCGTAAATGGGATGATGAATGCGGTGAGAGTTTCAGTATGCGTAGCAAAGAGCAAGCGCAAGACTACAGATATTTCCCCGACCCAGACATTATCGCACTAACTGTAACAGATGAAGATGTGCAAAAGGTGCGCGACACAATGGTAATGCTTCCAAGCGAGCGTAAAAGAATTTACAGAGAAGATTACGCGCTTCCCGAGCAAGATATAAAAATTCTAACTTCATCAAAATATGTTTCTGATTATTTTGAAGCTTGTGTTGCAAGTTACAATGCACCTAAAAAGATAAGCAACTGGATAATGGTTGATCTTATGAAATTGGTAAAAGACCAAGAGGAGTATATCTTCCCAGTATCAGCAACAGACTTTACAGCTATTATCAAAATGGTTGAAGAAAAGGTTATCAATAAAGGTGTGGGTTTAAAATTGCTAGATAAAGTAATTGAAACGGGCAAATCACCAGAAGCACTAACCAAAGAAATGAACCTAACCGCTACCGTTTCTGATGATGAAATAATTGCAATACTACAAGATGTAGCAGATAGCAATCCAAAATCTGTTGCAGATTATCAGAAAGACGCAAGCAAGGTTATGGGCTTTATTGTTGGGCAAGTTATGCGCCGCACGGGTGGCAAAGCAAACAATGCTAGAATACGCGAACTAGCCGACACAGTTTTTAAAGCATAATTGATATAATAATACAACAAATAAAAACGGACTGCAAATGTAGTCCGTTTTTTAAGTGTGCCGAGTATGACACATAGCTAATCGGTGAAAGTCCGAAGCGGGGGTTCTCACAACTAACCGCATAGCAACGCACAAGGTGCATATCGTGAGGTATGAGCTGAAGAAAG
>JAWXUT010000083.1:0-7877 GCA_044426075.1 Bacillota bacterium | reverse complement strand
GTTAAGTCAGCGGGCTACACAGTGGTTCTAATGAATGACATCAGCTCAGAAGATGCTTTAGTAATTAATTATCCAGTTAACATTTTATTAAGTGGTTACACTCTAACAGTTGATTCATTTACTATGTATTCTGATGATTATGCTACAGTTGATATCGAAAACGGCAAAATTATAGCTACAACTGGCGATATTTCAATTCAAATACCAAATGGCACAATAAACTTAAGTGATGATGTGTTTGGTATCGATGAAGATAGCGCAATCATTATGGATGCTTCAACAAGCACTATTAATATTATGGGTGCAACACAATTCTATACAATTGATGGCTCCAATGAAATTAGCACAGCTACAACAGCAAACATCCTTGCAAATACACGTGTTGTAATCAGTACTGATTCAAGCGTAAGCCTAGCTGCAAAAAATAGCGAAGGCACAGCACAATCCGATGTTACTGTTGAAGATTCTATGCTTGATACTACTACAGACTTAACTGATGAAGAAACTTCATTTATAGGTTCTACGGTAGTAACAACTGCTTCAGAATTTGCAACTGCAGTTATGAACGAGCAAGGAATATTGCTAGGTAGCGATTTATCAATTAACACTTGTTCGGTGTATAATAGCACATTTCTATATATTTTAATGGAAACATATGGTCTAAATATTGATTTGAATGGATTTACAATGTCTGTGGAGACAACATATAAAGAGATACATGTTGCCGAGAGTGCTTCATTTATTATCCAAAACGGCAATCTTGAAGTTATAGATAATTCTGGCACAACAGGTAATTATCCAGGAATCTATATACTTGAAAATGCAGAACTAACATTTAATAATGTTGATTATACTACATATGGCGCTGCAGGTAGTGGTATTTATGTTAATGGCCCAAATGCAACAGTAAATGTTATAGAGTCTTCTATTACAGCCCCTTATTATTGTGTTACAACAAATGCTAGTGCAACAAATGGTTTAGTTAATTCTTATGGTTTAGTAATGAACTATACAAATTCAACATTTACAACAACAGATGCTGCAGGTATACCAGTATTTATAAATGTACCTGGTGTACTTACTATGGATGGTTGCACTGTTAATTCAGAAAACACAGGCGTTTTGGTTCGTGGTGGTGAGGCTTATATTTATAACACGGTAATTAATTGCAATGCTGTAGCAGAAGAAGATTATCTTTCAGAATCATGGACTGATGGCACAGGTGTACCAAATGCAGGTATTGTAATTGGTAACAGAACTAGCGGTTCATATACATATGATTCTGTTTGTGAGCTAAAGAATGTAACAGTAAATATGACGGGTACATGTGATATTGAAGTTTATATTTGGGGCAGTTCAGATGATGCAAAATGCTCTTCTTCTACTGGAGAAGTTTATGATGCAGCAAATAGAAAGGCTATTACAACAACATTTAACTACACAAATTGTGATTTTGAAACAATTTACGTTGGTGGTGTTAATGTAACTATTAATGATGATGAAGTAGAGGACATTAGTTCTACACAAACTGAAGCTATAATATATACTGCAGATACATCAGCAAATGACGATGATTAATCATTAAACAATAACCACAAAAGGCTTCAAAGAGTTAAATCTTTGAAGCTTTTTTAATATACACATAGCAAGTTTTGTGGTGTTATTTTTTTAATATGTTAATATATAGTTAAGGCATATTAAGTAAGGGTATAAATTGGAAGTGAAAAATTAATATACACTGAATAAATTTATATATTGACTGCATAGCGTTTTTATGGTACAATGTTATTGCTTGAAAGGTTTTTGAGTAATGCCTATTTTAAGGAGATTGTATGGCGAAAGTTGGTGTAATGGGGACTATTAAAAAGGCTCCCGCTTATGTGAAGGAACATTGGAACAAACCGTTAAAACCTACGTGGTCTATGGGCTTGAAAGAAATGGTTACTTATTGTATAGGTGCTATGGGTTCAGCGGGTGTAGTTGTTGTTCCAAACTTTTTAGCGATTACATATGGCGTTTATATGTCGGTTGTTTTGGATTTTACAACGGACGAAATTTTTATTTTTGCTATGGTGGTAAGCATTATTGCAATTTTGCGTACTCCTTTTGTAAGTTGGATTATTGATAATGTTAATAGTAAATATGGCAAGTTTAGGGTGTGGCTGATTACAATGCCTATACCCGCCCTTATTGGTATGGTGGCGCTTGCTTGGATACCTTATAATATAGATAACCATTTGTGGTCTATTATTTCATATGGCATAATTTACAACATTATGATGGTGTTTATTACCCTTTATACATTCGGGTTTAACACATTGTTGCAAGTTATCTCGCCTAGTTTAGAAGAGCGCACTTTTATGATGAGTGCGGGCGCAATTGTTTATTCATTAGGACCATCTATTTTTAATGCTATTATTCCGCTACTTGCAAACTTGTTCTTCGCTTCTGTTATAGACGGCGTTAAGCAGAGCAATGGTATCAATATGATTGGCACATTCCAATATATTATTCCTATTGTTTCGGCAGTGTTCTTTGCAGTTGGATTGATTATGGCGTTCAATACTAAAGAGCGTATGGTTATCCCGAAAGCATATAAACAGCGGGTTAAACTACTTGATGGCATCAAAAAAGCGTTTAAAAATAGACTGTTCCTAGTTGCAAACACCGCTAATATTTTCAATTTATTGAAACTTACATTGTCGGCTTTGTGTACTTGGGTTTGCGTTTATCTTGTTCAAGAGAGTTGGGCACAAACTATTTTCATAACACTATTAGGTACTGCTTGCGTGCCAGGTATGGCGCTTGCTCCTATACTTATTAAAAAGTTTGGCAAAAAGAAGTTGGTTATTGGTTCTAATATTTTAGTTGTTACGCTTACTGCGCTTGCTGGAATTATGGTATTTTTCCGCGTGGCAGAAACCGAGGTGTTGGCGTTCTTGCTGATTGCTATGATGTTTGTAACCACTATGAGCAACAGTGTGCAACTTGTTACCCTACCCGCTATGACGGCTATGGTTTACGACAATCAACAATACAAAACTGGTGATAGGCTTGAGGGCTTTATGTCACAATTTGGCGAGGTTATTACGCTTGTTGGTGGCTTGGCGCTAGCTTACATTACCCCTGCTGTTTATAAAGCGTGTGGTTACACCGATAGCGCCACTGTATTATACAACATTGATGTTATTTACCCCATTATATATTCAATGTGCGGCGTTGGCGTTATTGCGGGAATACTTACTACAATACCTTATTTGTTCTGGAATGTTAGCGAAAAAGACCACGACAAAATTATGGAAATACTTAAAGTTAGGGCGGTTTGCGATAACGGAAAATGTGACGCGGAAGAGTGCGCCGAACTAGAAACTCGTATTTTAGCGGGTGAAATGAACTTGTTTGCGGAAAGATTCCCAGAAGATGTGGCTACAGTTAACCGCGATGATGAGTTGACCCTTGCCGAAGAAATGCGATTAAAAGATAAAAAATAAATAATTTATAGAAATTTAGTAAAATCGCTTGCAATTTTTTTGTAGTAGATTTATAATATTAGCACTCTATGCATTAGAGTGCTAATTTTTTATTAAGAGGTAAATAAAATGAAGAAGTTTAAAACTGAATCAAAAAGGGTATTAGATATGGTTATAAATTCCATATACACCAACAAAGAAATCTTTGTAAGAGAGTTGTTAAGCAACTGTTCTGATGCTATTGATAAGCTGTATTTTAAGAGTTTGCAAGACGGCATAAGCGGATTGTCACGCGATGATTTTTCTATTGATGTTGCAATCGATAAAGATGCGCGCATTATTAAAATTAGCGATAACGGCATTGGAATGACATCTGATGAGATGGACAAAAATTTGGGTACCATTGCAAAAAGCGGCAGTGCTGACTTTAAAGAGGGTTTAGAAACTGATGAAGATATCAATATAATCGGTCAATTTGGCGTAGGGTTTTATTCTGCGTTTATGGTTGCAGACAAAGTTGAAGTTGTAAGTTGCGGATATGGCACTGAAGAGGCTAATATTTGGACAAGTAACGGCGTTGACGGCTACACCATAGCCAGTGCAGAAAAGTCAACTAACGGCACCGAAATTATTATCCACATAAAAGACGACACCGAGCAAGAAAAGTACGGTGATTATCTAGAAGAATACAAGATTAAAGAGTTAATCAGAAAGTATTCAAATTACATCCGTTATCCAATAAAAATGGCAACAACAAAGACCGAAATGGTTGATGAAAAAGAGGAAACACACATTGAAATTGAAACCGTAAATGATATGGTTCCACTATGGAAAAAGCAAAAAAGCGACATAACAGCGGAAGAATATGAGACTTTTTACAAAGATATGTTCTACGATATGGAAGCACCAGTTAAAACAATTCACACAAGTGCAGAGGGCGCAGTTGACTACAAAGCGTTGTTGTTTATCCCCTCAAAAGCTCCATATGACTACTACACCAAGGCTTACGAAAAGGGCTTGAAGTTGTACACAAACGGCGTTATGGTTATGGAAAAATGCTCCGATTTATTGCCAGATTTCTTTAGCTTTGTGCGTGGATTGGTTGATACAGAGCTTACTCTTAACGTGTCTCGTGAAACTGTTCAACAAAACAGAACACTAAAAATTATAGCAAATAACCTACAAAAGAAGATTAAAAATGAGCTAATGGCTACACTTTTAAATGACAGAGAGGGTTATGAAAAGTTCTTTGCAGCTTTTGGCGTGCAATTGAAACACGGCATCTATAGTTCATGGGGCATGAACAATGAGTGGTTGCAAGATTTGTTGATATTCCGCAGCGTTAAAGATGATAAAATGATCACCTTAACAGAATATGTAGAAACAATGCTTGACTCACAAAAATTTATCTACTATGCAAGTGCCAAGACCATTGAAAGCATTAAGAGTATGCCACAAAGCGAACGCTTGTTGGAAATGGGCTACGACATTTTGTGTGCTTCAGAGGACCTTGACGAGTTCACATTTAAAACGCTTATGAAGTTTAAAGATAAAGAGTTCCGCTCAATTGCGTCAGAAGATATCGGCCTTGATAATGATGATGTAACGGCAGAAGAGGATGTTCAAATTGCAGAGTGGATTAAAGAAACGCTTGCGGGTGAAGTAGAAAAAGTTAAAATTTCTCACCGCCTAAAGAGCCACGCAGTGTGCCTAACCAGTGAGGGCGAAGTTAGCCTAGAAATGGAAAAGGTTATAAACGGAATGCCTAATATGGGGCAAGAAGTTGTTGCTAAAAAGATACTTGAGATAAACGCCGATCACGATATATATGTAAAGATTAAATCACTATATGAGAGTGATCAAGAAAAATTAAAAGTGCTTGCCGAAGTTTTGCTAGGGCAAGCCCGCTTAATGCAAGGTTTGCCTGTTGATGATATGGTTGAGCTAAGCAAAAAAATTGTAAGTTTACTGGTTTAAAAAAATCAATATCAAGTGGCTGTAAAGATTGTTTTCTTTACAGCCACTTTTTAATTTTAGAATCTAAACCAATATAATGTGTGTTTTAAATGCAAAATAATTAGCAATTTGAAAATTGATGTAAATAGTGAGTAAATAAATTGGAACAAATGGGGTTAATTTTGAATTTGGTATTGCAATTTATCTAAAATTTGGTATAATGTATATATATGATTAAATTTGCTACTGACAAATCAATAGAACTAAATATCAATGCAAAAGTGAATATTTCATTGGCTATTGTTGGGCGAAATTTAACTAGTTATCACAAGCTAGACACCGTTATGGCAGAGATAGGCATTTGTGACACAGTGCGCGTTTCAACCCGTGAAGATAGTGATATAAACATAAGTTACACAACGGGCGAGAGCTATAAAAATGACATCGCGCTAAAAATGGCAGAGGTTATACAATCCACGTTTAACACCACTGGTGTTGATATTGTTATAACAAAGCGCATCCCCGAAGGTTGTGGTGTGGGTGGTTCATCTGCAGACGCTGCGGGCGTTGCAAGGGCCATGGCAAGGCTTTTTGATATAGTTATAGATAACAATATGCTGCTTAGTGTTGGCAGCGATGTGCCATATATGTATGTAGGCGGGCTAAAAAGGGTGAAGGATTGCGGTTCTTGCACAGAAGAAGTTAGCTTGTTCCCGTTATATGGTGTATTAATTTACAAAGATGAATTGCTTGTTTCCACTAAAGAAGCATTTGCAATGTATGATGAAATCGGTGGCGATAATGCGGATATTGATGCGGTTATCGCGGGAGGAAAACTCTCAAACGCCCTTGAGCATTCAGCGTTAATAATAGAACCTAAAATTGCAGAACTTAAACAATGTTTAGTTGATTGTGGGTTCAGTGAAGTGGTTATGACGGGCAGTGGCAGTGGTTATATTGGCGCATCCTATGATAAAAATGTGTATATAACTGCACTAAATAAGTTAATAAATACGCAAAATGATGGCTTCCATATAGTGGAATTTCAAGTTTAGCGTAATAACAAATGGAGAGAGTATGAGTTCAAAAAGCAAAACAGACTATCCTATTTATCTATTTAACGAAGGCAGCAATAGCGAATTATACAAGCTAATGCTTCCACGTTATGTTGCTTTAAATGGAAAAAAACGCTGGCGTTTCAGATGCTGGGCGCCCAGAGCTAAAAGTGTTTCAGTTGTTGGTGATTTCAATGACTGGGATGCTTCTATAGACGAGATGACACCGATTGGCGGTGGCATTTGGGAAGCACATATCAGCGGAATTAGAAGGTTTGATATCTATAAATTTAGCATTGTTGGCTGCGACGGTGTGCAAAGATTAAAGGCTGACCCTTTCTGCGCTTATGCAGAAACTCCTCCAAACACAGCAAGCAAAGTTTGTGATATCAATATGTATACTTGGGGCGATCAAGATTTTGTGGCAAACAGAGCTAAACAAAACATCTATGAAGCACCTATCAATATTTATGAAGTGCATTTGGGTAGTTGGAAAAATAATGATCACGGCAAACCATTAACTTATGTTGAGCTTGCGGATAAACTTGTGGCATATGTAAAAGAAATGGGCTACACCCATATCGAATTTTTGCCATTAACTGAACATCCATTGGATGCAAGTTGGGGTTATCAAGTGGGATTTATGTATGCTCCAACATCACGTTTTGGCACACCTTACGATTTAATGTATTTGATTGATATGTGTCATCGCAATGGCATAGGCGTTATTATGGATTTTGTGTTATCACATTTTCCCAAAGACGCATTTGGCTTGTATGAGTATGACGGCGCGCCTTTATATGAATATGAAAATCCTAAAAAACAAGAGCATAAAACTTGGGGCACTCGCGTGTATGACTATACAAAAGGAAGCGTGCAATCATTTTTAATGAGCGCAGTGTGCTATTGGTTGGAGTATTATCATATAGATGGTATTAGGCTAGATGCAGTTGCATCAATGTTATATCTTGACTACGATAGAGAATCGGGCGGTTGGGAACCAAACGTGTTTGGTGGCAATTACAACCTAGAGGCAATCGACTTTTTGAAAAAGTTAAACAAAACTGTACTTACAAAATATCCATATGCTATGATGATGGCAGAAGAGTCATCTTCATTCCCAATGGTTACAGCACCCCCAGAGTTGGGCGGATTGGGCTTTAACTTCAAGTGGAATATGGGCTGGATGAACGATATGTTGGCGTATGAAAAAATAGATCCATTTTTCCGTAAAGGTTCACACGACAAGTTGACGTTTTCTTTGGCATATGCTTTTACTGAAAACTATGTATTGCCATTTTCACACGATGAAGTGGTGCACGGCAAGGCTTCTATGATTGGCAAAATGCAAGGCAGTTATGAACAACGCTTCCGCGCATTAAAGGCGTTATATGCC
>JAWXUT010000082.1:0-7899 GCA_044426075.1 Bacillota bacterium | reverse complement strand
AGCAATACTCTCAACTGCTGTTAGATCAGTAGCTGCGTCTACTATTGTTACATCCCAATTTAGTGTTACAACTTTGCCGTTAACATCTGTAAATGATAACACTGCTGTTGCTGCACCCAAAATTGAACTATCTAGTGTAACTGTAACTGTTTGTGCTGATGAACTGCCATCTGCATACACAACTTTAATATCTGCGTTTGTTGTATCTAATGTATCATTTTGAGCTACCTTATTTGCCAATGTGCCACTTGTTACGGTTATGCTTGCTGCTGTTTCGCTTAAAAGTGCTACAACCTCATATGTGTGTGTGCAACTTACAACATTGTCATATATATCTGTGTAGCTAATTGTTATTGACTTTGTACCAATTGTGTCGGTGTCTGCTTCTGTTATAGTTAAATCACTGTAGCTAAAGCTAGATGCCATGCCATCCATAAATGTTACCCTTGCAACCACTGCACTAAGATCTAATTCTGCCAATCTGTTAACAACACTTGCTGGTGCAGTTGATAACTCAATTGCAGTTGCGATTGCTGCTTTTTGAGATGCATCTGCTGTAACTGTTACTGTAAAGTCAACAGAAATATCACCATAAGTAAATGTAATTGTTTGTACACCAACTTGGTTGACATCTAATCCAGTTATGATATATCCTGCCGTAATATTTACGATAGTACCGTTACCATATGTTGCAATAAGTACAAGTTCTGATAGATCAAGTGAACCATCATATTGTACAATATTTGCAACGCTACCTGCTTCAACTGCAAGTGTTGCGATATCTTCAAGTCCAGTGCCACCTGCAACAACTTCTACGCTGTAAGCAATAGTTTTTCCGCCATAGCTTATACGAAGTGTTTGTGTGCCCGCTGTGGCTGTTGAAATGGTTGTAAATGTTAAATCACTGCTTGTAAGGGTTTTTGTAACACCATCATCCATTGTTGCAACCACAATAGCACCACTTAAATCAAGTGTGCCTCCAACTGCAACTTTGTTTGGGATTGTGCCTTCTTGCACGGTTAAACTTATTACGGTTTCACCTAGCTCAGCGGCTTTTTCTTGCACGGTTATGTTATGAACAATACTAAATTCTTCATAGCTGATTGTAAGTTGTACAGTGCCCACAGCTGATGTATTAACATCGCTGAAAGTCAAATCACTTGCAGTAATTTCTTCTTGCGAATTATTGCTGTAAGTTGCATACACAATAGCCGTGCTTGTATCGAATGTATCACCTTGTGTTACAGTTGATTCTAGCGAGCCTGACTTCAACTCGATGCCTGTTAAGCTAGCGCCACAAGCTACAAGTCCAAAGACAACCATAACTATAATCATCATAACGACAAGTATGAGTTTTTGCTTTTTCATTTTAGTCTCCTTTTGTAAGTTTAATGAAATTATTCGGTTAATATTTTACTAGTATTTTTACATCGGCATAAACTTTTGTGCCATCTGTAGATTGTATTTTTACGTTAAACAATAGTGTGCCATCTATGCCATGGAAGAAGATAAGTCCTGTTTCTCTCCCAGTTCCGTCGGTGTAGAAGGTTACGCAATCATTTGGGCTATACACAAACATAATATCTTGTGTGGTTGCATTATCGGGTGCCACACGCCATTCAAGTTGCAACATTGTGCCTGTAAGTGAAACGGGGTCGCCATCTGTTGTGTAAGTTAATATAATGTAGGTGTATTCACTGCCGTCGTTATTATAAGCCTCTCTTACTTCTACGCTGTTTGTGGATTCATTTAAGCAAGTTACTTCAGTTACAACAACTGTTGGATCAAGTACGGTTGCTTCTGTTCCAAAGAAAGATATTAGTGCCACAGAAGCTATGCAGATAACTGCGATAATGATGATATTAGTTTTTTTCATATTATAGCTCCTTATAGAATATTTTCGCTTTAGAGATGTACATATAAATTTGATATATCATTAAGCAAGCGGTAATTGCACACATTTTGAACCAAACGGAGTGTGAATTTTCTTGTATAAGGAAATAAGCACCAAATGTTACAGCAATAGCAACGATATATCCTTTAACGCCCGAACGCAAATCATTTGGGTTGGAAACGTGACCACCCGTTGTGGCGTACTGTTGATTTTGGGGATTCATAATATCGCTTGAAACGCTCATCATAAGGTGAGAGATATAAGCGAACTCTAATGTAAAGAAGATAAGCACAATATCGCTAGTGTCATAATGAACAAAGGTTGAATATATCCAAGTTGAAATCGCAATAGCAATAGACATCGCAACCGCATTAACAAGAAGTTTTGAACTCAAAATTATCAAATATGAACGAGGGATAGTTTTATTGATATAAGCACTGTGCCCTTCTTCGCTGAA
This sequence comes from Bacillota bacterium, assembly GCA_044426075.1. Taxonomy (GTDB): domain Bacteria; phylum Bacillota; class Clostridia; order Christensenellales; family DTU072; genus JAWXUT01. Next base: position 5,548 of record JAWXUT010000082.1, on the reverse strand, counting down.
CACGTGAGCCATATCGATATTGGTGGACATTGCAAGCAACATAATTATGAGCATATTGAACGCCATAGCCATATAAACGCCCGCAAGTCTAACGCTAATTGCATCATAAATGCTATTTAAAAGTAGAATAACAAGAGGCATTCCGATAGCAATAGCCAAAATACCGCCTATTTTTTCGGAGCTACGCAAAGTCAAAACGATATTTTTGTACATAGCAGAAAACGCGGGATTTTTCTTTTTATTGTAATAAACGCGTTTAATCTTACTCTTTTTGTATTCAAAAGGAGAGCTAGCCATATGTAGGAAAAGTGGTCTAACCAACAGATAAGTGATGGCTAACACAACAATCAGTCCGACAACAACGCAACCTATAACTATAAGTTGAGTGGAACCAAACAAGGTAACAACAATGCCATTTCTTTCGCCAGCGATGCCAATTAAAAGATAAGTGAATACACTGAAGTTGTAGCTAAAGTTAGTAAGCCAAGTTTGTATACTCCAGAACGTAGTGCCCCAAGTGCCAACTAAGTCTATATCAGAAGGAATAGCGTTAATCATCTTAACGATAACAAAAACCGCAATGCCAATGCCCGCCGCCGTAATAATTCCTTGCACAACTTTGTACTGTTTTATTATGGTGGTTATCATCATAAGAGGCACAGAAAGCAACGCTCCAATCGCAACAGGAATTGCAGTAAGCAACATAAAAGCAGGCGCAAGCCATACATAATATATAATAGGGAACGCGTTCACCATACCATAAGCAATTAAAACTGGCAAGATATACGAGCTGTTTCTTATCAATTCATAAATATAGAAAACTATTAATTTACTAGTAAAAACAGTTGTCTGGCTTACGGGTAAGGTAAGAAGAAGCGCGTTATCTTTAGTAAAATACATACTATTCATAACCGCAACTGTTGCAACAATGGTAGATAACCCCACCATTGCCGTGAACAAAACGTTCATTGCCGATTGAGGTATTCCCGATAGTAGCGATACCAACCGCAACATTGACAACACATTAAAAGCATAATAAATTGCTATTGTGATAACTGCATATTTAATCACCGCAAACAACAACTTGTAGGCAGTAACTTTAAAACTCTTGGCAAAACTGAAATCCAGCTTGTCTTTGAGTTGCATTGCAATTAATGTAGACAAACCTTTCATATTAAGCATCCACCTTAACTAGATTACCCGCATCATCAATAGAAGTGCTAGTAGCTTTAACGGTAATTTCGCGATAATAATCTTCTAATCTGCCTTTAGCAAGCACATCTGCAACGTTATCGCAAGTAATAATATCGCCTTTAGCAATAATTGCAATCTTGTTGCACACCGTTTCAACTACGTCAATTAAGTGTGATGAGAAGAATACTATGTTGCCTTTTTTAGCGTGCTCACGCATACATTCTTTTACTTGAATAATACTATCTGGATCAAGACCAGTTAGCGGTTCATCTAATATCCACAATTTAGGGTTGTGAATCAATGCAGACATTATTGTAACTTTTTGCTTCATGCCGTGGCTGTATGTCTTTATTTGATTGTCAATTGAGCCTTCTAAATTGAACAACTTGATGTAGTGAGAAATAGCTGAATCTCTATCCTCTTTAGAAACATCATATAAATCCGCAATGTAATTTAAATATTCTCTGCCCGACAACTTCTCGTACAAAGCGTAGTGGTCTGGCACAAATCCTATATTCCTTTTTGCCATAACTGACTGCTTGTTTACATCAAATCCGCAAACAGAAATGCTTCCGCTTGTTATGGGCTGAATGCCAACAATACTCTTTATAATAGTGGATTTACCCGCGCCGTTATGACCCAAAAAGCCGAAAACATCGCCCGCACAAACCTCTAAATTGGCTTCCTTTACGGCATAAACTGAGCTTTTGCCATATCTTTTGCTAAAATTGTTCAAAACTAATTTGTCTGTTATATTGCTGTTCATAGGTTCCTCCTTAGATCTGCCCGCTAGGCTAACTTCTAATGCTAATCTGTCTGCCTTAATGGCCTTTTTCTTTTCTGACATTGCAATCATCGTGTCTTCCAACATATACATGCCCTCATACAAGAACCACATTCCTATTCCCGCAAACACATACACTATAAAGAAAACCGTTTGATATATTGGATAAAAAACAAAATTATATGTTCCTATATTAAATGAAACAACAAAGTTACGCGTATTTTCTGCCCATTGTCCTAAATGCCCAACAATAAAGTCGCTATTTAAGAAGAAGAAGTCAACTTCTGGATCGTAGTTGGTGCAGTACGCGTTTGCAAGTAGCATCGCAATGAAATATGCCAAAAATGCCACCATCGAATACTTGAATTGCTGTAATTTTGGCCTCTTGTATAATTTCAAGCCTACCATTAAAATAGGCATAAAGAATGCTATATAATGACATAAATAAAATCGTATAACATTATATGACATAATATTTACACCAGAATAACTAGGCATCAACAACGCTATTGCTGCGCCCATAACATTTATAAAATATGTAAAATAGAATAATCTGTCCATCTTAAAAATCAAACACAATGGAACAATATAAACCGCCGTGTTGCACAAATGCAAAGGCCAGTCTGCTAAACGCGCTAAATCTGGGAATCTGTAATATGCACTAAATGATATCATAACACCTAGACACATATAAATTAAAAGACCTCTAATAACTTCAGGATCTTTGTTTCTCAACACAAAATACAAAAATAGTGGCAACGCAACAGCACCATATAAAAACGCACGGTGAGATGCAATCAAATCAACAACCTCAAAAGAATAGTTGCTGTATCCGAACAACGCCGCTAACATATATGCGGGCATAGTTGCCGCCAACATACAAAGTATCAATGGCAATGCTCGCAAATCACTCTTTTCGCACTTAGCCTTTGTTTCCACCATTTCTTTTGCAATTATCGCCACCAAAAGTGCTAATTCTATTGCAATAAAAATAGCGCGTATATCAAAACCAGTATACACACTTTCACCGCAGATACCAATGGTACCTACTTTTAATGTACTAATATATAGTAGTACTACAGCAGAACCATAGTACTTCAGCAACACACTCGTCTTTCCGTTTTTAAAAAATGGAAACATAATCGCCAGCACTATTACCGACAGCAACAACCAGTTGGAAATTAACGCCAGTGCAGTAAGCCCGCTTGATGCAAAAGGTGATTCAGCAAGATCAACAATGTACATCATTGCGTCAGCTGACCACATATACCTAAAGAAAAACACCACTGCTAAAGCAATAGATAATATCTTATTGATGTTTTTAGGTAGAGCTATGCCTTTAACTTTGCAGAAAATATACCCAGCTATCAAGCCAGATGTAATAGCAACAAGTATGGCAATTTGTGCAAACAACATTAATTTGTTCCTCCAAGTTTTTACTACTAACCTAACACCTAACACCCCCGCATAACCTCTTATTATTTTACATAATACATTTTTGATATTGCAAAGGCTAATATATACGATACAACATTGTGTCGATTACTCAAATATTATATCATTTGACTAAAATAGTGTCAACGGGCAATTTTTAAATTTGTCGATATTTGTTGCATTTTGTAAACTTTTTTCAAATTTCTTTAAAACTATATGCGGCAATCTGGGTTCCCTAAAATCGGAGTAATGTATCCCGAACTGCACATATTATAGCTATAGCTACCAATACATAAATTTTTTTAAATTTTTTTTAAAGAAATTTTTACCAAAAATGCAAAAGTATCCCATATATAGCAGTTTAGGTATCCAAATGCAACATAATATCATTTTGATTAATATTTGCTAGTAGATTATATTGCGTAAACTGCAGAAAAGGTGCGTAAATATCAAAAAAATCCTCACCCGCCAACTGGTTGACAAGTGAGGATAGTGTTAGTTTTTAGTGTAGTTAAATTTTGGACAAGAGGCTATTTAATAAACAGCTTTTTCATATTAGATTTAAGCCTTACAAAGTCTGCTAAGGCAATTAACACACCTACAAAAATCAATATTCCGCCTATTAAAAGATTGAAGCTGAAGGCTTCCATACCAAGTGCTAATGAGAAAGCAGAGCCGAACACGGCTTCAAGTGTCATAATCATAGAAGCACTGGTTTCGTCGGTTACTTTTTGGCAGAACACTTGAGCAACGGTGGTCATAAAGGTTCCAACCACACCCAAATATATAAGTGGCAAAATAGCTGTGCCCCAGTCGATTGAAGAGACAGTTGCGGTTTCCACACACAAGAACGCGATAAGCCCGCAGAGCGTCTGCATAAGGCCCATCCAGAACGACATAACTTCTGCGCCGGCATCTTTGCTAGCTTCGCCAAGGTATGCTATATCAAGCGCAAACAGCACGGTTCCGCCAAGTGTAAGCCACTCGCCTTTTCCGAAGCCAAAGCCTTCAAAACTTGTGCCCGTCAAAATTAGGGTTCCTGCAACTGCAATAAGAATTGCTGGTATTATTTGAAGTTTAGGTTTCCTTTTATAAAAAAGCCAAGTTACAAATGGAACCATTACAATGTACAAAATCGTCAAAAACGCGCTTGTGCTAGCACTAGCATAGCTCAAGCCGTATGCTTGCATAACAAACGCCGCGCCGTTAATAGTGCCAGCAATCAAACCGACTTTAACTTCGTGCTTGTTCATTTTAAGAATTTTCTTATGGAAGAAAATAAACGTTAGCGCCATAAAAATAAAGCCTCGGAACACGTTTATAAGTCCCGCTTGCATACCCGCATTAATGCAATATTTTGTAAAAATAAATCCCGATCCCCAAATAATGGTGATAAGAACAATAACGATATTGGCTCTAAACCTAGTCAACTTCATAAAAAACAATCCTTCTTCTTAATGTATAATGCTATCTGCAATATTTTACAGCCACAATAAGCCCAAACAACCAATCGCAACAAATAAAACAAAATGACTCTAAAAGCATAAAGATTTTCATAAGAAACAACACTTTACAAGTCAGCATCAACTTTATATTATATCGGAAGCCAAACCTTTGCACGCAAACATTTTGAGCTAACACTCCCATAAGCACCGCTTACGGCTTCCATATTATACTCAGCTATGCGAAAATGCACTACGTGCGCTTTCTCCCCGCATTAACTTTATATTACATCGGAAGCAAAAATATTTGCAAGCAAATATTTTGAGCTAACGCTCTTCCACAAGCAGAGCTTGTGACTTCCTCGTATATATTATACTCAGCTATGCGAAAATGCACTGCGTGCGCTTTCTCCCCGCTTCATATAATATTATATAAATAAAATCGCAATAAGTAAACTAAAAACAGTTGACAAAAAGTAAAAAATATAATATTATTAAATAAGTCGCCTATCCGAACACAAAAACGGATCAGTGACACCCAAACAAAACGCGGAGAGTTGGCTGAGCGGTCGAAGGCGGCGGTCTTGAAAACCGTTGTAGTGAAAGCTACCTGGGGTTCGAATCCCTAACTCTCCGCCAAACTGGACTTATACGAACCTAAATTCGTGTGAGTCCTTTTTTCTTGCTCTTTTTC
>JAWXUT010000081.1:0-7920 GCA_044426075.1 Bacillota bacterium | reverse complement strand
ACTAAGTTTTCATACCCCATATTCGGCAATTGCATACCACAAATACATGTTTTCTTGCCAAATGGTTACACTAAAGAAGAAGAAAAAATGATGTTTGAAACCAAAAAGATTTTCAATAATTTTGACCTTAAAGTTACAGCTACAACAGTACGTGTACCAGTATTCCACGGTCATAGTGAATCAATCAATATTGAATTTGAAAAACCTTGCACAAAAGAAGGCATCATTACAGCTCTTACTGAAGCAGAAGGCATTATTGTTATAAATGACGATGCAAATGCTAAATATCCAATGCCAATTTATGCAGAAGATCACGATGAAGTTTATGTTGGCAGAGTCCGCATTGATGACACAGTTGAATCTGGTTGCAATATTTGGGTAGTTGCAGACAATATCCGTAAAGGCGCTGCAACAAACACAATTCAAATTGCAGAGTATCTAATTGCTAAGGATAACAAATAATTATTTAATATAATGGAGAATAAAATGACTATATTCAATGGATCAGGAACCGCACTTATCACACCTTTTATAAATGATAAAGTTGATTTCCCTGCACTTAAAAAGCTTGTTAGATTCCAACTTGATAATGGCACAAGTGCGCTTATCATAAATGGAACTACTGGTGAGCCAACCACAATGACTCACTTTGAGAGAACAGCAGTTGCAACAACTGTAATAAAAGAAGTTAACGGTGCTATCCCAGTAATACTTGGTGCTGGCAGCAACAATACATACACTGCAGTTGAGTACGCAGAAGAAGCTGAAGAACTTGGCGCTGACGGCATACTTGCAGTAACCCCTTATTACAACAAATGTACGCAAGAAGGAATTTATCAACACTACAAAGCAATGTCTGATGCGGTAAATATTCCAATTATTATGTACAATGTACCTGGCAGAACCGGTGTTAATATCGCCCCAAAAACCGCATTAAGGTGCGCGGAGCTTAAAAATATCGTTGCTATAAAAGAAGCAAGCGGAAATATTGCTCAATTTATGGAACTTGCGCGTTTAGTTAAAGGCAAGTTGGATATATATAGTGGTGATGATGGTTTGGTGTACACATTGATGTCACTAGGTGGCAAAGGTGTAATAAGTGTAGCAAGCAATATTATTCCACAACATATGGCGGATATGGTTGCAGCATACGAAAGTGGTGACGCACAAAAAAGTCTTGATATGCAGTTTGAAATTGCAGGACTAGTTGAAGCCCTCTTCTCAGAAGTTAACCCAATCCCAGTAAAGTGTGCGGCAAAGCTAATGGGCTTGTGCAGTGATTATATGCGTTTGCCTCTTACAAAAATGCAAAATGAAGCATATATGGAATCAGAGTTAAAAAAACTCGGCATAATTAAGTAATAAACAACAAAAGGCTGTAATTATTTGGTGCGAGTGCGCCGTGTGATGCAGCCTTTATTCATACAAAAAGATAACTATGGATCAACAAAAGGAGAATATATGATTAATATACTTATACACGGTATTGGTGGAAAAATGGGTAAAGTGGTATATCAACAGTTGCAAGGTTCAAATGAAGCCATTGCTTGTGTTGGCGTAGATAAATTTGCAAACAAATCCGAATTTAACATACCAGTATACGACAGTTTGGCAGAAGTTACAGAAAAAGTGGATTGTATAATTGATTTTTCTGTTAAGCAAGCAATATATGATCTTATTCCTTATGCTATTGAAAAAAAATTGCCCGTAGTAGTTGCAACAACTGGATTCACATCAATTGAATTGACATTGATAGATGAAGCAAGCAAAAATATTCCTATATTCCGTAGCGGAAATATGTCACTTGGCGTAAATGTTATTGGAAAATTAGTTAAAGATGCAACCAGAATGTTGGGCGACAAAGCTGATATAGAAATCATTGAATCACACCACAACCAAAAAGTTGATGCACCAAGCGGAACGGCATTAATGCTTCTTGACAACGTAAAAGAAGCCCGCGACGTGACTGCAGTTTATGGCAGAGTTGGTCAAGTTGGCGCGCGAACCACAAATGAAGTTGGTATGCACGCGGTTCGTGGCGGATCAATTGTTGGCAAACACGAAGTTATGTTTATTCTTAACAACGAAGTTATCACTATTAAGCACGAAGCAGAAAGCAAATGCGTTTTCGCAAATGGCGCAATTAAGGCGGCAGTTTATTTGTCAGAAATGCCAGCCGGACTATATAATATGAATACGCTACTAGCTAGCATGTAAATATGTTAACTGGCGCACAAATCGTAATAAAATCGCTAGAGAGCCTCGGCGTTAAAACAACTTTTGGGTATATTGGAAACTACATTATGCCCGTTTTTGACGAATTAAAGCACAGTAATATACCACTTATAGCCACAGCTTCAGAAGTTGGGGCTACTTTTGCTGCCGACGGATACAGCAGAAGCAGTGGTGATATCGGTGTGGTGCTTACAACCTCTGGGCCAGGCGCTACAAATTTGATAACTGGTATTGCAACAGCTTATATGGATTCAATTCCTATGGTTGCAATAACCGCAAACGTACCCCGCGCAAAACTTGGCAAAGATAGCTTTCAAGAAGTGGATATAACTGGCATTGCGACACCCGTTACAAAATATTCGCACATTGTAAGCGACATCAATAGCCTTGAATATGACATTAAAAAAGCCTTTGCAATTGCAAATAGTGGCAGAAAAGCTCCAGTTTTAATAGATATTCCTCACGATATTTTGTATTTAGAATGTGAATATAAAGATCTTGTTGTAAATTGTGATGCCTTGCCAGAAGCCACATTGGATTCCATAAAAAGCGCTTCCGATTTAATTAATTCAGCAAAAAATATAGGTATTCTTGTTGGAGGCGGAGCAACTGGTGCAATTACAAATATAAATGAATTATCCAAACGATTAGGCGCACCGATTTTTGCAACAATGCGCGCAGTTGGATGCACCGACAGCCCCAATTTTGTGGGTATGGTTGGTATGTCTGCCCCCGCAAGCCACAATAAAATGCTACAACAATGTGAGCTGATTATTGCAGTTGGTACAAGATTTTCTGATAGAACTTTTGTAAAAATCGGCAAAAACCAACAATTTATACATATAGATATCGATATGTCTGAACTGGGCAAGGTTGTACTTTCAAAAATAGATATCTGTGGTGATGCAAATAACACGATAGAAAAAATGTTGCCATTTATTCTTATACGAAATAATGAAGTGGCGCTTTTACCCTCTTCTTCAAGAAAAAATAAATTACAGCGTTTGTGTGCTATTGTAAATGATTGTCTTCACGATAATATTATACTTGCCACCGATGTTGGTTCGCATCAAGTTGCAATGCTTAACGCAATTAGTACAAAAAATGTAGATGAAATGCTATCAAGCACGGGTCTTGGCACTATGGGTTATGGGCTTGGCGCTTGTATTGGTGCTGGCGTTGCAACCAAAAAAACTTGCATACTTGTGTCTGGCGACGGCTCTTTTAATATGAGTTACCACGAACTAGTTACTGCTGTTAATTTAGGGCTGAATATTGTGGGTGTAATTGCAAATAACAGCACGCTGATGATGATTAAAGATATTCAAAAAAATAAATATGACAAACGCTATTTCGCAATAGATACGCCAAAAATTAATTATGCTCTTTTTGCAAAATCAATGGGTGCAAAAGGCGTAAATTGCAGTATTAACACAGCAAAAAAACACATAACTCACGCAATTATCAATGGCGGAGTTACAATTATAAATGTAAATGTGAGGTAATTATTATGCACAAAACCTATTTATCAATGCTAGTTGAAAACAAATCGGGCGTTCTAACCCGCATATCTGGGCTTGTTGCTCGCAGAGGTTACAACATCGATTCGCTAACTGTTTGCGCAACTGAAGATGAAAAATATTCCCGCATGACACTATCATTTATTGCAAATGATAAAACAATTAGTCAGATTAAAGCCCAACTTGAAAAGCAAGTTGAAGTTACAAAAATTGTTGAACTTAACGCGCAAGATAGCGTGCTTCGCGAACTATTGCTTATAAAAATTAATGCCACAACTAGCGACTTGTCAAAAGTTGTAGATATTGCCACAATTTACAAGGCAAAAACTATTGATGTTGGCAATGGAAGCATAACTTTGGAGCTAACGGGCAGAGCTAGTAAATTGGATAGTTTGATTGAAATGCTAGCGCCTTTTGGTATAATTGAACTTGCAAGAAGCGGGGTCAGTGCGCTAAGACGCGGCAAAAACTGCCTAAGAGAGGAATAAATGTTAGAGATTTTAGACACATCTCTACGTGATGGCGGGCAAAACACCGCTATTAACTATAGCCTAATTGACAAACTAGACACTATTAGTAGTCTGGATAAATTTGGCATAACATTTATTGAAATGGGTGCACCTGGTTTCAATGCGTTAGATGCGGAGCTTGCAGATAGCAGCATACCTCTTAAAAACGCAAAATTGGTTGGTTTTGGGAGCACAAGAAAAAAACTTACAGCTGCTTGTGATGACACCGTGCTGATGTCACTTATAAATTCAAAAGTTGACTATATTTCTCTGTTTGGGAAAGCTAGTATATTGCATATTGAAGAAGTGTTGCAGACAACAAAAGAAGAAAATTTAGCAATGATTGCCGACTCAATTACAATGGCGGTTAAACATAACAAGTCAGTTATTTTTGATGCAGAACACTTTTTTGACGGCTATAAACAAGACAGCGATTATGCCATATCAGTGTTAAAAGCTGCAACAGACGCGGGCGCTAGTCGCATAGTGTTGTGTGACACCAATGGTGGAGCCACGCCAGAAGAAGTATATGCCATTACAAAACTTGTTGTAGAATTATTACCTAATTGTATTATAGGGATACATTGCCACAACGATATGGGGCTTGCAGTTGCAAACACATTGAGTGCTGTAAATGCTGGTGCAAAACATATTCAAGGCACATTAAACGGAATAGGTGAGCGGTGCGGAAATGCCAATTTAAGTATCCTATTACCCATACTTCAGATATCCAAAGGCTATACTTTTAACACAAACATACAATTGGATTTGTTGAAAAATACCGCATTTACTCTTGCTTCAATTGCAAATATGACAGTGCCAGATAATGCACCATTTATTGGTAGAGCAGCGTTTGCCCATAAAGCGGGAATGCACGCTGACGGTGTGCTAAAATCAACTAATTCATTTGAGCACATTGACCCAAGCATTGTTGGCAACACGCGTAAATTCATTTTAAGTGGATCGTCTGGCAAGCACATAATATTTAAAAAGTTGCAACCCTTCTTCCCAGAACTTGACCGCAATGATCCGAAGTTAGATTTAATCCACAAGAAGATAAAAGAGCAAGAAAAAAGCGGCATCACCTATGAAGGAGCGGAGGCTAGTTTCATAATTTTAGCCCACGATATTTTACGCAAAAAGATGTCACACTTTGCCCTTTCAAACTATACACTTGTAGACAATAGTGCAGAAAAACAAAACTTCGTTTCAGTAACTATTGATGCGGGACACAATATTAAAACAGCGGAAGCTTATGGTGTTGGGCCCGTGCACGCGATTGACTTAGCTATGCGCGAGTGCCTTGTTGCGCTATATCCCACACTTGCGGATACAAGGCTTATTGACTACAAAGTACGCGTAATAAACCCCAAAAGTGCCACAAGCGCATTGGTTTCAGTTGTAATAACAAGTACCAATAATAAACACATTTGGCGCACGGTCGGCGTGGATAGCAACATTATTAAAGCAAGTATAAATGCCCTCACAGACAGCCACAATTATGCACTATTTATTGAAAACCTTTAAAAAAACGGCGATTAACTCGCCGTTTTTATTATTTTAATTTTTTGATTGCTTGCTTTGCTGCTTTCTGCTCCGCACGTTTTTTTGAAGTGTCTGTGCCCGAACCCAAATTTCTGCCGTCAACTTGAAGTTTGCTTGTAAATATCAAGCCTCCTTCTTTTGCACGACCACTTTCTGTATTAAATTGAGCTGTTTTGCCATTTTTTGCACACCATTCTAACAACCTCGATTTATAATCTGTAATTGTATCAGTATTGCTAGTTGCTTGGTTAATGGTATCTTCAAGCGCGGATATTATAAACTTTTTGCATTCATCAAGCCCGCTATCAAGTAAGATTGCACCCACTATTGCTTCAAACAGATTGCAGTTCATTTTTTGGCTTCTGCTTACTTCGTTTGCAACATTTTCGTCTGCAGTCAACAAATATTTCATAATTTTCATTGACTTTATCTTTGCGCCTAACGCTTCTGCACTTACAACTTTTGCCTTTACTTTGGTTAAAAAGCCCTCTTGTTCGTGTGGAAAATTGCTGTATAATATTTCTGCAACAACCATACCAACTATGCTGTCGCCCAAAAATTCCAGCCTCTCATACGATTCTAGATTGTGCAAGTTAGCATACGAACTATGCGTAAATGCCATTGTTAGCAAGGTTCGATTGGTAAATTTATAACCAATTTTTGCCTCGATATTTGCAACTGCTGTATCCTTAAGCATCTGTACTCATTGCCTCTGTGATTTTTGCAACAAGCCCTTTTTCTACAAGTCTTTTAGCTTGCAAAATGCTTGCTGTTATTGATTCCGCCTTGCTGCTTCCGTGCGCCTTTACTACAATTTTATTTAGCCCTAGCAAAACTGCTCCGCCCTTTTTATTGTAATCCATAATGCCTTTAACATTTTTGAAAACTGGTTTTAATAGTAGATAACCGAGTTTCGCACGCAATCCACCGCCATATATATTGTTTGTGATAATCTCGAACATAGACATCGCAGTGCCTTCACACGCTTTTAAACATATGTTGCCGTTAAATCCGTCAGCAACAATTACATCGTATGTTCCGCTTAAAAGTTCACGCGCTTCCATATTGCCTTTAAAGTTTAACAACTCGTCTTCTTTTAAAAGTTGAAATGCAGCTTTTGTAAGTTCATTGCCCTTTTTATCTTCTGTGCCGTTGCTTAAAAGACCTATTTTTGCGTTATCCACATTAAGTTCTGCCTTTGCATATGCCGCGCCCATACGTGCAAATTGATGCATATTCATTGGTTTGCAGTCAGGATTAGCGCCACAATCAACAAGTATTGTTTGCCCACCGCTTACAGTTGGCAAAACTGGTGACAATGCGGGGCGATTAATGCCCTTAATTCTCTTTAACAACAACACGGCGCCCGTTAAAACAGCACCACTGCTACCGGCGCTTACAAATGCTTGCGCTTCTGCATCGGTGTTTAGTTGCCTTAGCCCTTTTACTATTGTAGAATCTTGCTTCTTGCGGATTGCTTCAGTTGGTGATTCTTCATTAGAAATAACTTCTTTTGCATCAAGAATCTCTAGCCTTGCGCTGTCGTATTGTTTAGTTTTTAGCATTGCTTCTAGCGCACCTTTATCGCCAACAAGCATTACATTTAAAGTTGAATCGCTATTTAATGCGTTTATTGTGCCTTCTACAACTGAACTTGGGGCGTTGTCTCCACCATATCCGTCTACTATTATTTTCATATGACCTCTCTTATACCGCAAAATGGACAATACCGTTTGCACTTTGTATTGCCCAAAAAACTTTGTTATTTAGTTGCTTAATTCAGACACTTGATGTATCTTGGTTAAAGAATATTAATCTTCTTTTACTTTTTTAACAACAACTTGTCTGCCTTTATAGTATCCACATACTGGACAAACTATATGACTGTCGATCATCTCGTGACAATTTGAACACTCAGCTAGGTTTGGTGAGCTTAGTTTCCAGTTAGCAAACCTTGAATTTGATCTAGCTTTTGATATTTTAGCTTTGGGTAGCGCCATAATTGCACCTCCTACTTATTAGATTAGCTTATACATTATATCCTAATTAGAAATAATTGTCAAACTATTTTACACACTTTTCTACTTTTTTGATAATTCTTTAGCGTCGCG
>JAWXUT010000080.1:0-8029 GCA_044426075.1 Bacillota bacterium | reverse complement strand
TACATCTACTGGAGTATTTAGTTTGATATCTACACCAAGGTCGGTGATTTGTTTGATTAGGTAGGCGATAAGCTCTCTATCTTTTTCTTTAAATGAAGGTGCAGCAGCTGCAATAAATACACCGCCTAGCTCATTTGATTTTTCAAATAGTGAAACTTTGTGCCCACGAAGTGTGGCAACTCTGGCAACTTCCATACCGCCGACACCACCGCCGATAACAGCGATTTTTTTAGCTGTTTTGGTTGGTTTGATGTAGTATTTTTTGGATTGCATTGTTTGTGGATTCAACGCGCAACGGCTCATTCCGTTTGTGTCACTTAGAGGTTGATCATTTGCAACGCCCTTGTAGCTAGCCATTGTAAAACAAGCGTTGTGGCAGTTAATACAAGGTAGGATATCTGCTTCGCGGTCTTCCATAAGTTTTGTAATCCATTGTGGATCTGCTAAAAATTGTCTTGCAAAACCAACACCATCAATTGAACCTGCGGTGATAGCTTCAGCACCCGCTACTGGATCCATTTTACCCGCGCAAACAACTGGAACGCTTAGCACTTCTTTTATTGCTTTGCAGTCTTCTAGGTTGCAGTTCATTGGCATATACATTGGTGGGTGAGCCCAGTACCAAGAGTCGTAAGTGCCGTTATCTGCATTGAACATATCATAGCCCGCATCTTCTAAGAATTTAGCAGCAACTAAACTTTCTTCTAGGTCGCGGCCAATCTCTTTGTAGTCTTCACCTGGCAAAATGCCTTCGCGGAAGTCTTTAACTTTTGATTGTACAGAATATCTTAATGATACTGGATAATCTTTGCCGCAAACCTTTTTGATTTCTTTTACGATTTCTGCAGGGAAGCGATATCTATTTTCTAATGAACCGCCGTATTTATCAGTTCTTCTGTTGGTGTATTTTGTTGCGAATTGGTCAAGAAGATATCCTTCGTGAACAGCGTGAATTTCAACGCCGTCAACGCCCGCTTCCATACACATTTTAGCGGTTTGTCCAAATGCGTAAATCATCTCTTCGATTTCTTTAATTGTCATCTCGCGTGAAGGTACTTTGTCGGACCATCTGTTTGGATTTTCAGATGCGCTAATTGTAAGTTTATCTATATTTACTGCGGGTTTAGCTAGCGTGCCCAACAACTTGTTTGAACCCAAAAGCTCCATTAAATGTGATATAGCAAATGCTCTGCCGAAACCAGCTGTTAATTGTATAAATAGTTTTGCACCAGTTTTGTGATACTCAACCATAAATTTCTTCAAATCTCTAAAAGACTTTTTGCTTTTGTATAACCAACTGCCGCCAATTACGTTGCGGATAGGTGCGATACCTGGCAAAATTAGGCCTACATTGTTTTGTGCACGCTCTAACAAGAAGTTTGCCGCCTCTTTGTCAAAGTGATGTAGTTCCATCCAACCAAAAATAGATGTTCCGCCCATAGAGGTTTGCACAAATCTGTTTTTGATTTCACAATTGCCAATCTTCCATGGCGTAAATAAACTCTCGTACTCTTTTTTCATTATATTCTCCTTTTTTATTTAAGCATTGCTACGTGAGCTTCTTTCATACCGTCCACTTCATCGCAAACGGGCTTCCATTCACATGACTTGCAGTCCATTTTTAAATCCGCCAACATATGATTTAACGCTTTCATTCTTTTATTAGAATCAATTGATATTACTTCTAATGCATCATAATCGCATTCATCTAGCGTAATAAATATGATTTTTACACACGCAACGTGCTTGTTTTGTTTGTATTGATTGATAAATCTGTTTCCAACGCCGCAAAAATCAATGCCTTTTTTGATTATTTTCTTTGAAACGCGCACCTGTTCTCTGCCAGAAAACCCAGATGAACGCATCATATAGCCGTCAATTGACACGTTGAATTTAGATAACTCTATATCTTTGAAGATGTTGTAAGCGTGTTGTTCACCGTGGGCATAAATATCATCTGTTCTAACAATAGTTATGCGCGCGAAATTACAATCGCCCTTAATATCTTGCAAATCTTTGCCATATACTACAACTTCGTCGCGAGGAACAAGGGTTTCATCCATTGTAACCGCAACAAAATTTACACACGAATTTTGGGCAGAACCCAGCTCATAAGCCGACTCACTTCCCAAAACTAACTCGTTCTTTTTAGTGGATATTGCTAGCTTCTTTTGTGAAAATTCATAAGATTTTCCATTTTTATCTGCTAGCAGATCCTCTACTTTTGTTATAATGTCATCAAAAAGTTTCATTAAAGTTTTTCTTCCACTTCTTTTTTATCGTGATAACCGATTACTTTATTATACAACACTTGCACCAATTTCATATCAGAATTTGTGATATAAACTGCAAACAATATTGCGAATAATCCCACGATTGATGCAACTACTATTGCTAATATCCAATACCAAGCCATAATATTACTCCTTATCCATACCCTTTTGGCGAGCGTATTCCGCAGCACCAAGTGCGCCCATTAATTGTGGATCAACTGCAAGGTCAACAACCTTAATTCTAAGAACTTGCTCAATTGCCTTCTTTAGACCCATATTTTTAGCGCAACCACCAGTTAGTGTTACATTGTCTTTTGCACCCGCTTTTTTAGCCATAACAAAACATCTTTTTGCAACTGAAGCTTGAATACCCGCTGCAATCTCGTCACGAGGTTGGCCTTCACCAACTAGTGTGATAACTTCAGACTCCGCGAAAACTGTGCATTGTGCGGTGATTGGAATTGCATTTTTAGCTGACAATGACAATTGTGAAAACTCGTCTAGTGTGATTTCAAACGCACGTGCCATAGCTTCAAAGAACCTACCTGTGCCCGCAGCGCATTTATCGTTCATTGAAAACGCTTTAACAGTGCCGTCGGTGTCAACTGCTATACCTTTAATATCTTGTCCGCCGATATCAATTACCGCTTTTACATCGGGGTTGGTTACGTGTACGCCCATTGCGTGGCAAGAAATTTCACTTATGTTTTCGCCCGCTTGAGGAACTTTGTTTCTGCCATAACCCGTACCTATTAAATAGGATAGGTCAGCTATTGATTTCAACACGCCAGTTTTTGCAACAGCTTCTTCTAAAGCCGCCTTAGCGCTTATTTCTGAATTGATTTTACTCCTTATTGTTACATCGCTAGCAATCGCGCCAGTTTCATCGATGATAACGCATTTTGTATATGTAGAACCTACATCACATCCGCCAAAATATTTCATTTTTAATCCTCCTTACCAAGTAATATCGTCGTTATAGTCAACTAGTGTTGGGTCAAGTGGTTCTGCCCTAAACACCGTTTTCATGTATCTGTTAACCCTATCGCGCATAGCTTTTCTTGAAACTGTGC
The DNA here is from genome assembly GCA_044426075.1 of Bacillota bacterium. Lineage (GTDB taxonomy): Bacteria > Bacillota > Clostridia > Christensenellales > DTU072 > JAWXUT01. The sequence goes on along the minus strand of JAWXUT010000080.1, from coordinate 4,683 downwards.
GTGGATCCATTAGATCGTGCTCAATCCATATTAGGTGAAGCCCGCGCTCTCTTGCTTGTTCTTCAAATAATCCTTGAAGCCCAGCGAAGTTTTTGCAAGATACGTGATTGTACATAAAGATGATATTTGCATCAAACTTTTCGCACATCTTCCAACACTCGTCAAGCGCATTTATGTATCCGCCGTTTGAGTGAGAACGCATTGTCATTCTTTCATAACCACGCGCCATATCTACAAGAACCTTCTTTTTGTCGTGCTCGTCATAGTGGTGATAGGCAAGCATACACTCCATATCAACAAGAGTTTTTATACCCCAACAGTTTTGTGCCCAATATGTAAAGTTACTGTAGTAGTGGGCGGGGCAAGACCAAACAATTGCACGATATAGTGTTTTTTCATCTTTAGCAACGGATTCTTGATATCCTTTTTTCATTAACTTGTTAACCTTTGCATCGTACTTAACCATTTTTGGATCAAGCGAACTTGCAATTTGCATTTCATATTCACGGTGAAGTGCAAGCGCAGCCCCACAGATTTGTGGATAAGGTGTGCAGTTAACATCCCATTTTTCTATCATATAATCGGACTCTTGATTGTATCGTTTTACACCTTCAAAAAAAGCATCCCAATCAAACTTAACGTCATATTGTTTTTCAATAAACTCCACACAGCCCCATAGATTTTTAACCGCATATTCTTGCACGGCATCTTCATTGAATCGTTGAGGTGGTGTAACTTGATACGAAGGCAAGTTGAAGTATCTATCAGAGTACATTGTTGACGCAATTGAACCGTCACAAGGCATACTGCTTGAAACATAGGCTCTACCCACACGAGGATAATCGTCAACTACACAACACCCTGCTTCCGCTGCTGGAAGAGGGCACACGTCGGGCGCCAAACCATAGTGCTCAATAGCATCAATATAATACATATTTGCGTTTTGGTCAACCTCACCCGCCAAAAATATAGGAACCATTTGTATAGTTATTCCTTTTAGAGTTGGGAAGCCGTTCATAAGTTGTATAGGCATCATCTCATCAAAGATAACAGTTTTCTCACGCAGAGCCGCCGCCTTTTTGGATTTTCCGTTTACGTTTTCATCACGCTTTAAGATATCAACCATAAGTTGTGTTGAGTTTTCTAATACAGCGAAAAATTGCAAATGGCAATATCTTAACTCTTTGCCACGAAGACCAATTGTGTGTCTGTCTACAAACGCGGGCGCAGTTACATATGAAATCGCCCAACGATATCTAAACACCGCTTTTGCAAATTGAGGAAGCACTGTGCCTATCTTCATGCCAAGCATAGCTAGCACCCTCAACCAACGGAAAAAGTCGTACATTGTGTCTTTAAACCCTCTCCATTCACGCTTTTTGGTGCAACGCATATCGCCAGAATACATATCGCCTAGGCCTTTGCCAGTTTTAGGATTGTATGCCATATCACTTACCCCCCTTTTTTGCTTTTTTTGCTTTAATCTTTTTGATTTCTATGCTCTCAACAAACGCTTGCACCCTTGTACGAAGCTGTCCGCTTGTTCTTGACATATAAGGGCGGTCAATTGATAATGTAGGAATATTGTATTCCTCATTCATAATGTGGCTAGCAAGAGCCCTTTCATATGACCAATATGTACAGAACTTGATTTGTTCATATATAATGCCGTCGGCACCATATGCTTCTTTTAGTTCAGCAACAGTGTCTAGGCGTTTTTGCACCTTGTGTTTTGCACAGTGGCGCACACATAGGTTTGTTTCAAGATAATTTCTGCATACTTGCGTTAATACATCTTCGTCATCAGTAAGCACAATTTCTTGCCTACCTGGCACGCTGCCATAACAGAACCTATCTGCAACAACCATTGCACCAGATTCTTCAATTAGTGCGATAAGCTCGGGGTCATCAATTTCAGAACCCACAACAACCACCTTTGCGCGGAAGTTTTTCTTTGCATCGGCTTCTCTTGTTTTTAGCTCTTCTAGTGTTTCTTCAAGCTCGTTTATGATTAAATCTTTAGGACAACAATAAGTCGCAAGGGTCAAAATATGGAACTCATATCCCGTTATTGTTGGATTATCTAGTTTTCTAAAATTGCCAATTTCAGTTATCAACTTGCAAATTTTGTTGTGCTTTGCAACAGCTTTGCGGATTTCTGCATCGCTAATATCAACTTTATAGTTTGCTTCTAGCTTGTTTAGAACCTTTGTTGTAACTTGGTCTTTTAAATGCAACACGCAGTCTTCATCATCAGAACAAGGCGCGTCTAAATTACACCAGAAAAATCCCTCTTTCTCTTTGTCTTCTATGCCCAAAAGCTCCATATTTTCCATACTTCTGTTCATACACTCGCATACATCAACGCCCGCCATACAGTCAAGAAACTTGTAGCCCCCTTCTAATCCGCGTTCTAATAGAGCTTTTGCATATTCACATGTCGCGTTTGACATATAATATGTGGATACTTCCATAGAACCCGTGCGTGGCGCTCTTAATCTAACAGAAAAACAGTCGCCAAGATTTAGTAATACTTCTGGCATATGATAACAAGTATAGCCCACAGCTATTTTGCCATCAGCTGTTGCTTGCCTTACTAAATCGTTGTTCGCGTCTTTTAGTAAGTTTTCAAAGTAATACAAATGCTTTAAATCTTTCATTGCTTCCTCCTTTATTTTTTGTTATAATTTTGATATATAATATATTGAATATAATTATTCCTTAATAATTTTTGCAAGTGCTTCTTTTACACCCGCTACTAGCTTTGAATCATCACTCAAATTCATTATGCTCTCGCCTTTTGTGTCGCAAATCAACAAGCCTTTATCTTCTGCTACGCACGATAGTATTTCTATTCCGTCAGAATCTAAATATTCTAACATGCTAGGGTCGTACATTCTGTTGACTATTATGCCGATTTCTTTATAAATAACCAACTCATCTGCCACCTTCTTTATGGTCTTTACAACCCCCATACCTTTTTTGCTTTGGTCGGTTACTAAAATAAGATGCGTCACATCTTCCATAACTCGGCGGTTAACTTGCTCAATGCCCGCTTCACCGTCAATAACAACATAATCAAACTCGTTTGCAATTAATGAAATAACATCTTTCAAATAACTGTTTACACTGCAATAACAACCTGCGGTCTCGGGTCTGCCCACCGCGATAAAATTGTATCCTTCACACTCTACTATTGCATCTATAATTCTAAATTTTGACTCTTGAAGTAGCTCTATTGCCTTCTTTTTTGTCTTGTCGCCTTCACCCGAAGCCACAATTTCTTTTCTAATATCATCAAGAGTATACTTAACTTCAACATTAAGCGCCGTTGCAAGCCCCACTGCGGGGTCGGCATCTATTGCAAGAATACGGGCATTCTTTTTAGTTTTTACAAGCTCGCGCACAATGCACGCAGATATAGACGTTTTGCCTACACCACCCTTGCCAGCAACTGTGATAACTACATTATCCATGAAAGCCTCCTTGCAACATACTCTGCCTTAAACACCCTTGTTTAATTAATAACAAAGTATTAATATATTTATTACTTAAATATTAACACATATTGGTATGTCGGTCAATAGTGAATTGAAATTTAGGTCATCTGGTATCAAATTATGTACCAGATTACAAAAAGGTATTGCTTTATCCAAAAAATAGCGGTATAATGTGTGTATAAAAATGATATACAAAAGAAAAAAATTAGGTATTGCATTAATAGGCACAAGGGGTATTTATGGCAAAAGAAACATTAAAAGACAACTTTGTTACAACAATAACAAATGAAATTCTATCGGGTGAGATAAAATTTGGCACAAAGATGCCAACGGAACGTGAATTAGCCGAACGCTTCCACGTGTCACGCGGGGTAATAAATCGCGGATTAATAAAGCTTGCAAACGACGGATTTATAAGCATAGTGCCCCGAGTAGGGTCATATGTAAACAACTATATTCAGCGCGGCAACATTCACACCGTAACTGCACTTATGAACTTTAGTAGTTACAATTTTAGTGATGAAACACTGCTAGCAATTGCAACAGAAGTTAAATCATTAATTGAAATTAAGGGTGCCATAGATACACTTACGGTATCCCTAATAGGCAATACGCTGCAAGAAGATGACTATTGTGAATTATCTAAAATACTAGAAAAATTTGAAAATAATTGCAACTGCAACTCCAGTTGTATTTCTAACAATTGCGTATTTTGCACCGAATATCTATTTGAATTTTACAGCAAATTATGTGAGATTTCTGGCAACACAATAACCTCGCTTATGTACAATTCATTCAAGCAACCAATCAGCAACCTTTGGGCAAGGTATTTAAAATTATACACCTCCGCCCTACTAAAAGAGCACGCCCGTGCAATCCTAAATGCGCTCCACAACAAAGCCCCCGAATCCGCAATAGCACAAATACATCAACTTATTATAGATACCACAGTTGGCACCCATTTGATATATTAATATACAACTGCCACAGTATCCGCGCAGTTATCCGTGCCACGAATAAATCATAAAATCGTAGGGGCTGAATCCATCCGCCCGCGAACCCGTTGGGTTGAAGTAATATTATATGAAGCGGGGAGAAAGCGCACGAAGTGCATTTTCGGACAGCTGAGTGTAATATATCGGTGCTATTGCTAGATTTATCTAGCCAAATGCTTGCATTTGTA
>JAWXUT010000079.1:0-8131 GCA_044426075.1 Bacillota bacterium | reverse complement strand
AAGCAAAATGAAAGTGAACCATTGCTGTCATAATAAATCATATTGCCGTTTTGATTTGTGCTTTGGCAGCTTGAACTGCTATTAACGGCATACCAAGTGTTTGTAAATGTGAAGCCTTGTGTTGCGCCAACTATACCATATGGTGCGCTGCTTGCGTTAACTTGACCAGAATACAATACCGTTGCAGTTTTTGCATTTACTGCTTGGCCGATAATTCCACCAACATTACTTGTGCCAGTTACAGTAGCATTGCTGTAAGCATATGAAATTGTTCCGCCACTTATCTTGCCCGCAACACTGCCAACATTTTCATTTCCAGTAAACGAACAGCTATCCGCCAAAACTATATTTGAAATATTGCCCGTCACGTTTCCGAACATTCCTACGCAATCACTATTGGATTCACTTATAGCCAAATTTGTAATTTTAAATTGACCACCGTCATAGTTCCCCGCAAAAGCATAGCTGCTGTTGCCAATTGTGCCAACTGAAATGTCATCAAAGTCTAATACTGCAGTTTGTACAAAATAACTATCCGAATATGTATAGCCCGCCGCCGTGCTAGATACAAGCTGTTGATACATTTTTACACTGTCAATTGTATATGGATTTTCTGCTGTGCCCCAAGTTTCAGTTAGCACTGCATCATCTGCAATTCCGTACAAGTTTATTGTACAAGCCGCGTACACAAGATCTTCTACCTTGCTGTCAAATTTATTTAAAATTGGCGCATAATAAGCCGAACCATTGTATGTTGCGGTTTGCTTTGTGTAACTAGCACTTCCGTTTGACGTGAACAATGTGTTTTCCAATGAACTTGTAAGCGAACTGCCACTTATACCTCTAAATTGATTTCCGCCACTAACAGAAACATCAGCAGATGTGCCACCCACTGCATAATAACTTATATCGTCGTTGTAAAAATATGAATATAATAGTGTTGATGAATCATTTGGATTTTCACCAATCAAACCACCTACATAAGTAGTTTCTACAATGTAACTATCTGCATTGCTATCCATAAATGAACCCAAACTTAAACAATATGAAACTGTTGCTTTCTCTGAATAACCAGCTATTCCACCAACATAAACATTATCCGAAGAATCAAAACTTATATTTGCATTGCTAATTGAAGCTGTTACTGTTCCACCAGCGTTATTGCCTACAATTCCACCTATATAAGAATAACTATCATCAACATCCACATCCACATTTATAGATCCTGCAAAAATTGTAGATGTAATTGTACCAGTGTTCAATGCAACTATTCCACCAACATTGTATAAACTATTAGCATTAATAACTGCATCAACATATACATTAGAAATTGCGCCATAGTTTTGTGTTGATATAGATGCAATTCCATCACTATTTGTTGAACTAAATGTGCTATTTGTGATTACTAAATTGCTGACACTTCCATATAAATCATAAAACATTGATGAATCTGATACAATTCCACTAATCGTATATCCGCCACCGTCAAGCGTGCCGTTAAATTCTTCTGTGCCCACAAATGCAACATCACTGAAGTCTAAATTAGCTGTGATTTTTGCATACACCATTGGGTCTACATCATCAACCACTGAATCTGTGCTATCATCCTCTGAATCTGTGCTGTCATCCTCTGAATCTGTGCTATCTTTTACTGAAGCTGTGCTGTACGTAGCCATAAAATACACGTAGTCGGAAACACTACTTATTTCATATGGATTATCAATTGATCCGTCCCCAGATAAAGTAGTTTCCGTATTGGTTCCCGTTTCTGTATCAGCTTCCGCCACAATTAAATTAGAACCCGACATACTAAAGCAAGGCACTAGCATAACCACTGCAAAAAGCAAAATAGTTAGTATAACAAGCATTAAATAACAACTCTTTTTGGATAATTTAGACATTTGCGCTCCCCTCGTTAAGGTAAATGTTGTTTAAAATTTAAAAATAATTACTTAAATTTAAATACTTTTATTATTATAACATACTTTAAATATAAATTCAATATTAGAACCCGAAAAAATTTTAAAAATATTTGGCACTTTCTTTTTTCTCGAGAAAAGACACAAAAACCTCAAATGCGAAAAATTTACTATAAAATTACCTCGCGTTTTGTCAATATGTTTTGAAACATAGGTTTATATATGCTAGAATCAATTAACAATTCATTAGGAGGTAGTTAAAATGGAAAATAGACGCATAATAGATATTCACGCACACATTTATCCAGAAAAAATCGCACATAAAGCAGTTTGCAATATAGCTCACTTTTACAATGTGCCAGAAAACAACGCAAAAGGAACGCCCGCTCACCTCCTCACTCTCGGGCAAGGTTATAATGTTGAATATGTAGTAGTTAACTCAGTTGCAACCGCTGTGCAACAAGTTGAAAGTATAAATAATTTTATTTGCGACAGTGCAAAAAATGAACCAAAATTTATTGCATTTGCAACATTGCACCCAGATATGCAAGAGGCAGAAATTCGTGCAGAAATAGCCCGTGTTAAGGCTATGGGACTATGCGGAATAAAGCTTCATCCCGACTGCCAAAGGTTTAAATTAACTGGAGCAAGAGGCCATAAATTATTTAGTCTTATTGATGCAGATATGCCAATATTAGTGCATACGGGTGACCGTAGGGGTTCATTTAGTAACCCAAACTTAATGGCAGAGATTGTAAAAGAATTCCCACACTTGCGCTTTATTGCAGCCCATTTTGGCGGATATTCTGAGTGGGATAAAGTGGCTTGCTACAAGGATATTCCAAATGTTTATTTTGACACAAGTAGCTCTATGCGCTTTATGTCAAAGGCACAAATTAAAGATATAATTGACCTTATGGGCGTTGATAGATTTATGTTTGGCACCGATTATCCGTTATGGGGATATGCAGAAGATATCGCCACCCTTGAGTCACTTGGCCTTAGCGAAGAGGATTTAGACAAGATATTTTACACCAACGCATATAACTTTTTCAACATATCAAACAAGTAAGTTTTGCTACTCTTCACAAAAAATACTCCCTATGCATATTGTAATTATGTAAATTTTATGGTATAATTATCATACTAAATAATAGGAGTAATATATGAGAAGAAAAATTATTGCCGTATTGGGCGATGCTTCTGTTGAAGAAGGAAGCAATAAATTGCAATTGGCTTACGACACTGGCAAAAAAATTATAGATTTAGGCTATAGATTGCAGTGCGGTGGCGGTGGCGCTGTTATGAAAGCCGCATCAATGGGTGCGCACGCGTCCGAAAAGTATCGCGAAGGTGATGTTATTGGCATTATACCCTCTTTTGACGCAAACATTTGTAACGAATATATTGATATCTCAATTCCAACTGGGCTTGATTTTTACAGAAACATAATTGTTGCCAACGCAAGTGCTGTTGTAGCAGTTGGTGGCGGATGCGGAACTCTTTGCGAAATGAGCAGCGCGTGGACACTTAAACGTATGATGATTGCATACAAAAATTGTGACGGCTGGAGCAGCAAAGTTGCAGACACAAAAATGGATAATCGTGTTAGATACCCTAGCATTCCAGAAGATAAAGTGTTTGGTATAACTTCTGCAGAAGAACTTACCGACCTCTTTGCAAATTATCTAGATAAATATGACACTTATTTTGAAGGGATAAAAGACACCCTTGGTTAAACCACAACATATCAATTTAGGCACCCAATTGTTACAATTTGGGTGCCTTTTTTAATGATATATGACAAAAATACTTGCTTCTTTACAGTTGCAGTTTGCAGTTGAACACAAAACTTAATTTCTACTATAATAAAGATTTAAAATAAAATATCATTATTATTGAAAAATGTATTGAATTATTTGTGATTTTGGTTTATAATGTTAGGGTATAGTACTTTAGGAGTGGAAGGTGTAATTATATGAAAGCGGTTTTTTACAAACAAGCCCACAAAAAAGATGAATTTAAAAGAGTAGCCAGTTCTGTCGTATTTGTTGGCATTTTCTGGATATTGTTTTTTGCAATATTTTTAAGTATGCTTTTATTTGGCATATTGCCTTTAACCCCAATTTACAGCAATTATCTTGAAACGGTTATTGTTGATAATGATGACGGCACAACTTATGACCAAGATTTATATCAAGGTTACTATGCAACAGCTTATATGGGCGAATCAAATGATTATTTGACTTCCGGCTCTTTGGTTTATGTTAGAGCGTATGACCCAGCAATAAACAACTTGCAAGTTGGTGAGGCTGCACTATATTATGTTGAAACTTTTGATAGCGAAACCAATATTTTGGTTTCTAGCGAACTAGAACTACGCATTATAACCTCTTTTGCGGTTTCAGACAACTACAGATATGCTACTGTTAGCAGTACAGATTTAAATGGAGAAAACGCTATTGTAGGCGAAATTGTTCGTTACGATGCTATGGTTGGAACGATTGCTAAAGATACTTACGTTTCAATTCCAGTTTTGGGTTACGTATACAATTTGCTTTGTGGCAGTGTTGTAATGAGTGTAATATCTATAATAATATGCGTTGCACTCTTTTTGATTGCACCTATATTTATAGCTTTGGCTGTACGTAGGCACGGTTATGGTATGGGCAATAAAAACGAGCAAGTTAGGGTTATTTATCCCGCTTGCGGCTTGCTTGTAAGCATAATATTATTGATTGTAGTGTGTTGTGCACTTTATCTTCCATATTATATTGATATGGGATATGTGTTATATGAAGGCGAATCGGCCACCTCAACTGAAGATGATGTGTTCTCTTATAACTTGAGCGCTAACACATTGTATGCTGTTACTGCGTTTAATTCTGCTGAAAATAACCTTGTGCAAGGCGATATATTTGCATACAAACTTTGGACGGTTTCCGAGGAAGAAGAGTACGTTAGCCCCACTTCCGAAACAGTTTTTGCCATTTATAATAGCGGATATCTTGAACTAGTTTATGGCGATGACGGAGTTACTATTGTTGACGCCTATATGATGATTTATTACTACGATTTGGGCGATACAACTTTGCAATCTGCTGAAATTTATGCTGGCGATATTTACGGAACAGTGGGTTCTGGCATTCCAGTTTTAGGATCCATTATAGCTGCTCTTAACACAAATATTTATACAACAATCGCTTCCCTATTTTTGCTTATTGTGTTATTTACCGCATTTCCAACCTATCTTCTTGCTAAACGCATCCGCATTGCAAAACGCAAAAGTCCTTTTAAAGACGGGCTTAACACTGTTGATATGAATAAAGAATGCTTGTATATTTACAGCAGCCTTTGTGAGTTTTTTGAAAGCGGCAATATGACTATTAAAAAAGGTTACGATTGCGATGATGTATTTATAAACAGACATTTGTTCTGCAAAATTACTTGCCATAAAAAAGTAATCAGCGTGCATATTAACAGAAACTTTATTCGTTATGACCATACTTTAGATAGGTCCGGATATATTCCTATACCTCACGTATCACATTTAGAAAGCGCTAAAGATCGTATCAACAATATGTATCATATGTTCTTTGTTAAATATAAAGTCAAGTAAAATGAAAAATTATAAATTGACCTTTTTGATTTATTCAATTAGGTCTTTTTTATGAAACTTTTTTAATATTTACTAAAAATTTAGTCTGTTTGCTATTGCTTATTTTGCGAATATGTAGTATACTTTACTAATTAAGAGGAGTGGCACATTTGGAAGCGTTTGGGATTGTAATTTTCATATTAATATTGTTATACACCTTTTATATGGGTGTGAATGACGGTGCAATTGCCATAGCTACAACTGTTGCAACTCGTGCAGTAAAGCCCCGTACCGCGCTTATAGTTGGCGCCATAACAAAATTTATCACTCCAATTGCCGTGCTTTATTTAGGTAACGCTGCCGTTGCTAGCAACATAAGTGAAAACTTGATTTTTTCTGATGCCTTTGCGGATGTAAGCACTAAACAAGCATTTGCTTTTATGTTTAGCGGGCTTTTAGGTGCTATGATTTGGGCGGCAGTTGCATACAGAATGAAGTTGCCTAACAGCATTTCTCACACCTTACTGGGTGGAATAATTGGTGCAGCCATTGCAGCATTTGGATTTAGTGCAGTAAAATGGACAGATTATGTGCTTGTAAATATAGTGCTAATGGTATTTCTTGCCCCTACAATAGGGCTTGTGTTAGGGTTTATTATTATGCGCTTGCTACATAAAATGGCAAAGCGTGCACCCCGAAAACTAAACAAATTGATGATTGCAATTGAGCGCTTTAACTTAGTTGTATTATCGGCTGGATTTGCAAGTAACAACAGCCAAAAATCACTGGGCATATTTATGATGATGTTCGCATTAGGGCTATCTAGTTACTCCGTACCCCCTCTTTGGGTAACCATATGCTTTGCTTTAGCACTTACATTTGGTTTGCTGTTTGGCGGCACGAGCGTTGTAAATACAGTTGGCAGAAAGATATTTAAACTGCAAGATGAACACGCAGTAGCTGCACAATTTACAACCAGTTTGGTTATGGTTGTTGCAACAGAATGCGGCATTGCAGTAAGTACTGGTCAAGTACTATCCAGTTCAATTATGGGTGTAGGCGCATCGGAGCGGTTCCGCAGAGTAAACTGGAACACCTCTTTTAGAATTGTACGCAGCTGGCTCATAACACTGCCAGTATCTGGACTTGTATCCGCGCTATTATATCTTATAATAGGCAAACTAATAATGGGAATATAAAATTGGAGTTTTAATATGAAATTTAGATTTAAAAAACAACATACCCCCGATTTTTTTGAATTGCTAATTAAGCAAGCAGAAATAATGACTAAGGGTATGCAACTGCTAACTGACTACTGCAAAAGCAATGATCAAGCCGATGCGGATGCCGTTATCAAGGCAGAGCACGAAGGAGATATGATACGCAGAGTACTTATCGACCAACTAAACAAGACATTTATCACGCCATTTGATCGTGAGGATTTGTTTAGGTTATCTAGCCAACTCGACGAAATTTTAGACTACGCCAAAACAACAGTAGATGAGATTAAATTTTTCAACATTGTGCCCGATAAAGAGATGTGTGAAATATCTGCAACACTTACAGAAATGTGTGAGCATATAACTCTTGCCGTCAGCAATATAGAGCATCATCAAGCAATAAGCCGCGATGAGGCAATTTGTGTAAAGGGTATGGAAAACAAGGTTGGAGATATGACAATGCGCGCACTTGCGTTGTTATTTGAGTGTGACGATCACAAGAAAATTTTCAAGTATCGTGAAATTTATCGTCACTTGAACCAAACCGCAGATATATCTGATCAAGCTATGGATAGTTTATTGGATATTATGGTGAAAATGTAATGAGTAAGAGTTTTTTTGCATATTTAAATCGTATGAAACTAATTGAAAGATGGAGTTTAATGCGTTCAACAACCAAAGAAAATGTAATGGAGCACAGCGCGCAAGTTGCACAAATTGCACACGCACTTGCTATAATTAACAATGTTTATTTTAATGGAACAGCTGATGCAAACCTTTGCACCACGCTAGCAGTTTTTCACGAGACAAGTGAAGTTATAACTGGCGACCTTCCAACCCCAATTAAATATAACAACGCAGAAATTAAAACTGCCTACAAGAAGTTAGAAGACAGCGCCAACAAAAGGCTATTAACAACCTTGCCAAAAGATATGCAAGCTAAATATGCCCCCTTGATATCACCAGATATGGATAGTTATGAAGCGCGTTTAGCAAAAGCCGCCGACCGTTTAGCCGCATATATAAAATGTATTGAAGAACTGAAGTCTGGCAACACCGAATTCAAAAAAGCCGAGCGCACAATTTTAGACTCAATACTAGTAAACCCACTCCCAGAAGTAACTTACTTTTTAGAGCACTTCATTCCACCATTTAAATTGACATTAGATGAATTAGATTAGAATTAAATAAAAAACAACAAATTGTGGATAAAATTATATAAAACGCCGTTGTTGATGCCACGGATAAATCATATAATCAACCCTTTACGGGTTCTCAACTTCTTCACTATTCACTATTACTTATATTCTACGTACTATTGATTTATCAACAAGTTGACAAATCTACAAATGCAAGCATTTGGCTAGATAAATCTAGCAATAGCACCGATATAT
>JAWXUT010000078.1:7530-8164 GCA_044426075.1 Bacillota bacterium | reverse complement strand
AGTTATCAACATGAAAATCCATGCAAATACGAATGTTCTCTTAGACTAAAGCGTTTTAACGTCACATTTTGCAGTTAGATTAAAAAAAGGAGCTATAAAGATTTGTTTTCTTTACAGCCCCAATATTTTTTAATAGCAAAAATAGTTTTATTGAGGATTATTTATTATATTTTTTTATGAGGTTAAAACTGCCCTTGACCCGCATATATTTTGCAAGTCTTTTAGTTCAGCGAAGGAAGTGGCAATAGAAGAAGTAGAGTGTGTTCCTTCGCATATTTATTGTATCGCAAAATACATCCGCGTAAAGGGTTATAACAAAAACAAGTTTTTGCAGTTTTGTATTATATTATTTTGAAAGCTCAGAAAATAGCAATAGAATAAGGCAGATGTGGTGCAATAGAAGAACAAATGGCGAAACGCAATGCATAAGATTGTAGGGTGCAAACCCGCAAGCGGGTTGAATGAATAATTAATATTGAATAATGAATAATTGTGGAACCCTAAAGGGTTGATTATATGGGTTAGCGGGAACGCCTATTTCAACGCAGATGAACATTAAATCGTAGGGTGCGTCAGTCCCCTGACGCCCGCATCCATATTGAAAATTTGGTGTTATTGGGATTGTATGTTTATT
>JAWXUT010000078.1:0-7520 GCA_044426075.1 Bacillota bacterium | reverse complement strand
TATCAAGGAAACGACGATGTAAACTTGTGAAATTGCATTTTATCGTTCAATAATATTTTAATGCGGTTTCGGGCGTCAGAGGACTAACGCACCCTACAATAATACAGTTTATGTGTTAATCCGGCAACGGCGAATGAATAAGCAACGGCGTGAAAATGCAAAGCGGAGCGGGCGTCAGAGGACTACCACCCTACGATTATATGATTTATGCGTGGCATAAACAGCGGCGACAAAATAAACAACGGCGTGGAAATTGCAAAGCGGTTTCGGGCGTCAGAGGACTACCACCCTACGATTATATGATGCTATTTGCAATGTTTCAATAAATATAAAAAACCCATAAAGATTTGTTCTTTAGGGGTTTTTAATAATTCAATTTGCAGTTTATTTATTAGTTATTAGTTATTAGTTATTGCTTCAAGCAGAGGTAGTTCTATATAGAAGGTGCTGCCCTCGCCTTTTTTGGTTAGCACGCCATATTGGCCGCCTTCGTGTTTTGCCATTACGGTTTTTACTATGCTGAGCCCAAGTCCGGTGCCTATGTGGGAGCGGATATGGTTGCGGTCGGATTTATAGTAGCGATCCCATATGTTTGGGAGAATTGCTACATCGATGCCGTCGCCGTGGTCGGTTACTTCTACGCGTACGTTGCCCCTCTTTTTGGTGATGTTTACTTCTACCAAGTTGTCGGCGCCAACATAGTTTATGGCGTTACTTAAGAGGTTGTAGATAACTTGACTTATTTTCATTTCATCTGCATAAACCATAAGGATTGCGTCATCTGTATTGAATTGCACATTTAAGTTGCGGGCAACCAGCATATGTTTTAGGCGTTTTGCAATGGCTGCAACTGAAGCGACTATGTTAAATGTGGTTGGTTGCAAGTTTGACATTTCTTCTTGCGTGCGGCTAAGGTCTAGCATATCAGAAACTAAAGTAGAAAGCCTATCAACTTCTTCGGATATAATGTTAAGATTTTCGGGGGTGCGCTCGGTGGGGATATCGGACATCAACTCGCAATATCCTTTTATAAGTGCAAGCGGTGTGCGTAAATCGTGGGATACGTTTGCCACAAGCTCTTGCCTATATTTTTCTACGCTAGAAAGCTCGGTGCTCGCCTTGCGCAATGCGTCGTTTAGGTCGTCGATTTCTTTGTATCCGTCGCCTTTAAAATCTATATTATAGTTGCCATTTTTGATTTCTGTTGCGCTAGCTGTTACATATTTTATGGGTTCAACAATTGATTTTCCTAACACAAACGCTATTATTAATATGAATATTAGTATGCTTCCACTGGCAATGCCAAGCACAACTAAACTTGCATTTGTACTGCTAGTTATTGGTGTTATTACGCCCTCAATAATTATGCAATATTGCGTGCCGTCTTCTAGCGTGACTGCCCTTACATACAATATGCTTGAAGCGGTGTCGTCTTCACTACTTGGTGCTAACCCTTCAAACGCAAACTCGTCATAATCGTCACCCAACACACCATTAAATGTATTTGAAGATATATATTCGCCGCCGTCAGCAACAGCTAAATAATATTTGTCTGCTAAAGATGTTGTAGACAGCGAAATTAGCGAACTCATTGCTGAATCCGCTGTGCTTATGATTGTGCCAGTTGTTGGGTCAAATATTCTTATAGATGAACTGTTGTTAAATGACAGCCTCGCAACAAGTGAATCAAGGTCTTCGTGCTCGATGTTTGCCTCAATTGTGTCTGCCGTGGTGCGAATTTCGCCTATCTTGTTTAATTTGTATATGTCATCTACAAAAACTAATTGCAGCGTCCACACAAGGGCTAGAATACTTACCATAAATACCATTAATATGATAAATATTTTCCATTTTAGCGTTAGCCTACTTTGTTTCAAACCTATACCCCATACCTCGCAAGGTTACAATGTACTCACTGCAAACCCCTAAACTGCGACGCAATAGTTTAATGTGTGTGTCTAGCGTGCGGTCATCACCATAAAAATCATAACCCCAAACTTCGTTTAGTATCTTCTCGCGGGATAAAGCTATGCCGCAATTTTCTACCATATAGAACAATAAATCATACTCTTTTGGTGATAAATCAACGCGATTGCCCTCTATCCACACTATGCGTGCGGTGAAATCTACCTTTAAATTTGGTGCCTCAAATACGTCGCTTGCAACCGCTTGGGTCTTTGCGCGATTTAATACTGCAGATATCCTAAGCATCAACTCTTTTGTGGAAAATGGCTTGGTTACATAGTCATCAATGCCAATCTCAAATCCGTGAATTTTGTCATATGGCTCAACGCGAGCAGATAACATTATTATTGGAACATTGCTAAATTTTCTTATCTCTCTTACAGCAGAAAATCCGTCAAGCTCTGGCATCATAACATCCATTATTACGATATCGAATTTGTTGTTTTTTACCTTCTCAATAGCCTCCATTCCGTCAGCTGCTTCGCTAACAGTGTGGCCTTCAAAATTGCCGTACTTTACTACTAATTGTCTGATATTCTCTTCATCATCAACTACTAAAATTTTATACATTTGTCTCCTCCTAATGTTTATTTAATTACGCTGTTATTGCTTCTAGCGTATAGTATACATCATAAAAACCGCCATATCGGTCTCCCATTGCTATTATTATGGTATCCCCAACCGAGTATTTTCGCAATTGGAAATCCCATTCTGCTATAGTTGAAATTTCAACTCCGCCTACACTTAATATGTAGTCACAAACATCAAATGTGTTGTATGCAGAAGTTGTGTTTGTGCCCGCAACCATTAGCCCAGTTAGTGGATATAATTGTGATACAACGGTTACTTCATTTAACACAACTGTATCAACATCAACCCTATCTGACACATAAGATTTAGCAAACAATTGTTCTACTACATCCTTAACATCATTTATTGGAATTGCAAAGCCAATGCCCTCTGCGTCGTCGGCACTTGCTTGCGCATTTACAATACCAATCAAATTCCCACTCATATCAAACAGACCGCCGCCAGAGTTCCCTGGGCTAACTGCCGCATTTGTTTGTAATAGGTTCATACTTATATTATCTACAACAACAGACCTATCTAACGCGCTTATTATGCCGTCTGTAATCGTGCCACCTAGCGTGCCAAGCGGATTGCCAATTGATACAACGGTTTGCCCAACAGATAAATTGTCTGAATTGCCCAAAGTTACGGGTTGCATATTTGTAGCAGAAACGGCCAGTATTGCAATATCCAACTCTTCATCTTTGCTATGAAGCGTGGCGTTAACTGTTGTTTCTCCGTCGCTAAAAGTTACATAGATTTGTGTTGCATCGGAAACCACGTGATAATTTGTAACAACATATCCGTCTGCCCAAATAACTCCGCTGCCCGCGTTTGTGCTGCTAGCGGACGTATATGACACATATGACTGGGTGTGTACTTCTACAACTGAATCACTATTTGCGTTATAAACGCCAGAAATTGTCAAGTTGCCGTAAATATCTGTATCGGACGACACCGTGTTATCGGGCGACACATAAACCACTAATTTGTTATCATCTTGCGTAGCTAAGCTAGCGCCTATATATCCGCTTATGCCCGCAACCAGACAGATTGCAATTATGCCAAAAAGTATACCCCAAAACGACACCTTGCTGCGGTGTGGCTGTGCCGGACGATAGCTGTTGCCATCGGGCGCTCTGTAGTTGTAGAATTCTTGTCTGTCTTTCATATTGCCTCTGTTACTTTATAGTACACACATTATATACACCTTAATTGAACATTAAATGAACATCGCAGTAAATATTAATGAATTCTGAAAAAGTGTTTACAATATGATGTCAAATATATTCTAACTATATAATACACTAAAAATAACAAAAAGTAAAGAGGCAATATTTTTGGGTTTTTGGATAGAAATAAGCCACCTTTTCTAAAAAATAAAGTAAATAAAAAATGGGAAGCCAGTTTAATGTGTGCAAAATTTGGTAATTTTTTTAAATAAAAGGGATAAATTGGATATCGCGCAAAAAAGAGGGATTTATGAGCGTAAAAAAGGTAATATTCCCTATTGACACTATTAAAAAGCTGGTGTACAATAATAGAAAATATTACTCTAAAGGAGACATAAATATGAGAAAAGCATTTATTTGCCCAACAAAGTATGTACAAGGCGAAAACGAACTATTAAATTTAGGATATTTTGTTAGTACATTTGGCAAAAAAGCACTATTAATTGCACACAAAGATGACGTAGCAAGGGTTAAAGCAAAGCTTGATTCAACAGCAAAGAAATTTGATATTGAGTTTATAGTAGCACCATTTACTGGTGAGTGTTCAAGACAAGCCATAGCAGAATTGCAAGCAATTGCAAAAGCAAACAGCTGTGACTGTACAATTGGACTTGGCGGCGGAAAAGCTATTGATACCGCAAAATGCGTAGCAGAAGGCGAAGCGCTTATTATCTGCCCAACAATAGCAGCAACAGATGCACCAACTAGCCACTCAGCAGTTTTGTACACACCAGACGGAGCTTTTGATGATTATGCTTACTTCAAACAGAGCCCAAGTGTAGTATTAATTGATACAACAGTTATTGCAGCAGCACCAGCACGCTTTTTGGTAAGCGGAATGGGAGACGCGCTATCGACATATTTTGAGGCACGCGCAACAAAAAGAGCATATGCAAATGTAAACGCGGGCTTGCCTTGCGGTGCAAGAGAGGGAGCAGCTCCCGCAGCAAAAGGCACAATGGCAGCATTTAGTTTGGCAACTTTGTGTTATGAAACATTGCTTGCAGACGGATACAAGGCAAAACTTGCTTGTGAGCAAAACGTTGTAACCCCCGCACTAGAAAATATTATTGAAACCAACATCCTACTAAGCGGACTAGGTTTTGAGAGTGGCGGACTTGCAGCAGCCCACGCTATCCACGACGGATTGACAGTGTTAGAAGAAGCACACCACTACTTCCACGGTGAAAAAGTAGCATTTGGCACAATCTGCCAACTTGTTCTTGAGAACGCACCACAAGAAGAAATTGAAGAAGTTATCAACTTCTGTTTAACAGTTGGTTTGCCAGTATGTCTTGCTGATTTAGGTGTTGAAGATATCGGCGACAGACTAATGGAAGTTGCAGAAAAAGCTTGCATCCCAGAAGAAAGCGTACACAGTATGCCATTCCCAGTAACAGCAGCAGATGTTGCAGCAGCTATTATTGCAGCAGATAAATTGGGTAGCGAACTAAGCGGTGGTTGTGACTGCGATTGCGATTGCCACTAATATCAAAATAAACAATCTCTCAATAACTACCCGCTATATAGGGTAGTTATTGTAAATTAATAGACAGGAGGATATAGATGAAAAAGATAATAAACACTACCGATTCATTTGTAATTGAGATGTGCCACGGTATGGCAAAGGCACACCCAGAGTTAGAGTTTGTAGAGCAATATAAAGTTGTTAAAAAAGCACAAATCAACACAAATAAGGTAAGCCTTATAAGTGGCGGCGGAAGCGGACACGAACCCGCACACGCAGGGTTTGTAGGCAAAGGAATGTTAGATGCAGCCGTTTGCGGTGATGTATTTGCATCTCCTTCACAAATTCAAGTATACAACGCGCTAAAGTTAACAGAGTCCGGCAAGGGCACACTTATGATAGTAAAAAACTATTCTGGTGACTGTATGAACTTCAACAACGCAGCAGCACTTGCAAAAGATGACGGGATAGAAGTTGACGCCGTATTCGTAAATGATGATATTGCAGTTAAAGATAGCCTATACACAGTTGGCAGACGCGGAGTTGCGGGCACAGTATTTGTGCACAAAATTGCGGGTGCAAAGGCAGAAACCGGCGCAACGCTAGCAGAAGTTAAAGCAGTGGCGCAAAAAGTTATAGATAACGTACGCAGTTTAGGCTTTGCGTTTACATCTTGCACCGTTCCAGCAGCGGGTTCACCAACATTTGAAATTGGTGATGATGAAATGGAATTCGGTGTTGGCATACACGGCGAACCAGGCAGAAAAAGAGAAAAACTTCAAACTTCAGACCAACTAGCTTCACGCATAGTACCCGATTTAATTGAAGATTTAGGGCTTAAAAAAGGCGAAGAAATTGCACTTTTAATAAACGGATTCGGTGGCAGTCCACTACAAGAATTATATTTATTTAACAATTCCGTATCAAATGTATTGGAAGAAGCGGGCATCACAATTGCAAAAACTATGGTTGGCAATTATATGACAAGTATCGATATGGCGGGCGCATCAGTTTCTCTATTAAGAGTTGATGCAGAGTTAAAAGAGCTACTAGAAGCCCCCGTTTCAACCCCCGCACTAACTTGGGGCGCACAGTCAGAAGAAGCTAGCGCTTGTCAAGATGCAATCAAAGCACTTGCAAAAGCACTTAACATCACACCACAAGCAATGGTTTCCGCAGCACCAAAAGCTCCCGCAAAAAAGGTAGCCGCCGTAAAAGTGGAAGCAATTTATGAGGCAAAAGGACCCGCTAAAATCGGCAACATAATAAACACCGCCGGTATGGTTGAACTTGTAGACAAAATGGCAGATGTAATTATAGAAAATGAAGTACCTTTCTGCAAAGCCGACTCTTGTGGCGACGGCGATTTCGGTATGAGCATTGCAAAAGGATTCAAACAACTAAAAGTAGAATATGCCACCCGCAAAAAAGGCGATGTTGGCGAGTTTTTAGTAAGCTGTTCTGAAATCATTATGGAATACTGTGGCGGAGCTTCTGGACCAATTTGGGGCAGCGCATTCCGTTATGCCGGCAAATCTGTACTTGGTAAAGAAGAAATCACTCTTGCCGACCTTGCAACCCTTTTCCAAGCAAGCGTAAAAGGTGTTCAAGAAACTGGCGAACGTTCATTTGGCAGAGGCGCAGTAGTAGGTGACAAAACACTAATCGACGCCCTTGTTCCAACTGCAGACAGCCTTTCAGCTTCCGCTAAAGCCGGTATCGATATGGCAACCGCAGTTCAATCAGCTGCAGCCGCAGCCGTGCAAGGTGCAGAAGACACCAAAAAAATAGTCGCCCGTATGGGCAGAGCCGGCACCGTAGGTGAGCGCAGCATAGGCGTTCCAGACGCAGGTGCATATGGGTTGGGGGTTATATTTACCTACCTATCCACCTTGATTTAAAAACGCGTATTTCACGCACATTACCGCACAAAGCCCCACTAGTCCAAAGAATCGAGTATGTCTCTATACACTCATCTTTGTACGAGTGGGGCTTTGTTTGTACTGCACGCAAACTCCGCGTTTTTACCTAAAAATCCATAATTCACGCACACTACTTAGAAAACACCACCCCCTAAAAAATTCATGTATTTCTGTATACATTAGGATTTTTTAGCGGGTGGCGTTTCCTTCGTATTGCACGCAAACTACGCGTTTTTACCGTATATGCCATATATCACGTAGTCTATATTCGTATCGGTTGTGGGTGGGTTTGCTTGTTATATACGCAATCTCTGAGTTTTTACACGACTTCTTTTTAAACAAAGATAATATAATCCGCGAAAA
>JAWXUT010000077.1:0-8341 GCA_044426075.1 Bacillota bacterium | reverse complement strand
GTAAGACGTCTTTCTTTTGGCGTAGGAGTAGAAAGAACATTCCCACTCCACTCCCCAAAAATTGACCACATCGAAATCGTAAGACGTGGCTTTGTAAGGAGAGCTAAATTGTACTACTTAAGGGAGCGTACTGGTAAAGCTGCAAAAGTAAGGCAAGCTAAGTAAACATCAATCTCACCTCCCTAGCTACGGTTGGGGAGGTAAAAAATCTAATTAACGGAGCTATACATGAAAAAATCATTAGCACTAATCATTATGGTTGTGGTATTTGTAGTGGCGCTTACTGGTTGCAACACAATCGGAACAACACAGTACAACACACAAATATTAACCGAAGCAGAAGACGGCGGAGTGTTCAATTACGACACTTTAACAGATATGCAAGAAAACTGGACGCTAACTTCTGGCGGAACAACAAGCACTTCTTTTACCATAGTAGATAATGGCGACGATGTTGCAAATTATATAACCTTGTCAACATCAAGCGCAGGATACGCACAAATGAGCCAAACAGTTTATTTGCGTGCATATTCTTACTACAAAATATCATACACATATACAACCTCTACAATGGGCACATATGATGATGATTTAACATACGAAGGTTTGTATGTAAACTTTTTAGAAAATGAAAGTTTTAATATTGACAACACTGACTGGTCAGTTGAAGAGCGTGGTAGTAACACAAGTGGTTCAGCTACAATCTACTTCCAAACGAGCAATATTCGTGAGGTTACAATTGCACTAAACTTGGGGTCAGAAGATCACCCAGTTACTTGTTCAAGTGCAATCATTAAAACATTTACGCTAGAAAAGGTAGAAAAATCAGTTGCGTTAGAAAACACATCTGGTACAAATCTATTAAAATTGACATCAGCAATCTACGGCAATGCATCAATACTTAATGTGGGATACATTGTTTTGGGTTCATTAGGAACAATTGCTTTATCTTATGGTGCATACATTGTACTTGCAAGAAAACGTGGTGTTGACCTATCAACAGATAGCACCAAGGCAAGACTTCTAAACAAAATAGAAACAAGCAAATCTTTAGGAATGATGATCACTTTAATGGCGGCTATCCTAATAAGATTACTAATACTCGCTATAGAAACTGGTATTGCTGGCAGCACCAATATTTCTACCATTTACTATGGTTATGATTTAGAGGTTATGGCTGGTTTCGCATCTTGGATATCGGAGTATGGTACCCCATATTTCCTACAATATCAAACTGGTGCAACACTAATGCCACTTACAATTTACTTGTATTCAATTGCGGGTGCAGTGGGATTAATACCAACTGCCTTAGGCGCAACAGACGCTACAATTACACTTACAATAATAGCGGTTTACAAGGCACTTATTATAGCATTTGATATTGCAACGGTAGCTGTTATTTACAAAGTTATTGCAAAAAGAAAGGGTAAATCAACCGCAACTATTATGGCAACATTCTTTGCACTATTGCCAGTTATGTTCTCAATGTCTTCAGCTTGGGGCACAGCAGAATCAGTTGCAACGTTCTTTATCGCATTGTCTTTCTACTATTTATTAGACAGAAAAATTATCAAAATGTCAATTGCATTCTTTATGGCTTGCATGACATCTGCATTATCACTTGTATTTGCACCATTTGTTCTAATGTATGTGGGTGTTTATATCTACAATTCAATTGTTGCAAAAGATAAAAATTGGATTAAAGCTGTGGCTTGTATAGTAGGTGGATTTATCTTATTCTACTTAATTACACTTCCATTTACATTCAATTATGTTGCAGACGGTGACGTTTTCTATGGATTTACTAAATATCTAGAAGGCGTAAAGGGAGCTGAAGTTTATTCATCAAACGCATTCAACTTCCAAGGTTTAATAGGCAACAACTTCGGTTCTATTACTACTGCATCAATGGTTATCACTATTATGTTTGTTGTATTTGTATTGGCGCTACTAGCTATACCTTACTTCAAAAATCGTAGTAGGCTTGATCTTGTGCTTTTAGCTGCTTCTGGTATGGTTATTTACTGGACATTCTGTAATGACTCAAACCACGCAACTATGATTGCGGCACTACCTTTGATGTTTATGTATACTGCTATCGTGCAAGATAAGCGCCTATTTGCTACATTCTCAATGTACAGCGCTTGCACATTTATAAATACTTCATACATCTACCTTGTTGCGGGTTACACCACTACTGGTGGTATCACACAACTTGATTATAGCTCACCAGTAATGTATATAATGGGTGTTATTAACATTATTTTGGTTATAGTTTATATCGTGTTTGCCTATGACACAATTGTTACAAAGCAAGTTTCGCCTTATTTAACAGTTACTGTTCCATTGACAAACTACTATTCAAGTATAACTAAAAATGTGGGCATCACAATTAAAAATACAGCGACAACTGTTAAAGTATTTTTCGTTGGTCTGGCAGACGGTATAAAAAATACTATTGCTGATAGGGGTAACGATAAAGATAACCCAGAAGACGATAATCAATAAAAAAGATACAACAGAGTCCTAAAAAGGCTCTGTTGTTGCATTTAAGTGGGGGGAATATGCTTGCAAAAGTAAAAAGTTTTACGCTTGAGGGACTAAACGGATTTCCGATTGATATCGAGATTGATATTCAAAACGGAATACCATCTTTTGACATAGTTGGGCTGCCAAGTTCAACAGTTAAAGAGTCTAGAAATCGTGTAAGGTCAGCAATTGGCAATTCATGTTTTGAATTTGCACATAAAAGGGTTACCGTTAATCTTGCACCAGCCGACAGAAAAAAAGAAGGTTCGCTGTTCGACTTGCCAATAGCTTTGGGTTTTTTGGCGGGCACAGAACAAATTCCACTACAAAATATAGATAAATATATTATTGTAGGTGAACTTTCGCTTGACGGCGGAGTGCGTAGCGTGAACGGAATAATGCCAATTTTGATTTCTGGATTACAAATGGGCTATAAAAAGTTTATTGTTCCTAGCGGGAATGAAGAAGAGGCAAGTTATATTAAAGGCATAGAAGTTTATGCTGTAAAAACGCTATCAGAGGCAACATCTTTTTTAAGCGGTATACAAAAAATTCAACCAATTAAAAATAGAGATTATGTGCCTGAATCACATAGCAACAAATTTGGCGTTGATTTGAGCCAAGTAAAAGGTCAAGTTATAGCAAAGCGCGCGCTAGAAGTAGCGGTTGCTGGTGGGCACAATATGTTAATGTGCGGTTCACCTGGTGCGGGCAAATCATTGCTAGCAAAATGCCTTGTGACAATTATGCCAGATATGACTTTTGAAGAGGCTATTGAAACAACAAAAATACACAGTGTTGCGGGTTTGATGTTAGACGGAACGGGTATGATATTACAGCGCCCTTGCAGAACCCCTCACCACACAGCAAGCCTATATAGCTTAACGGGTGGCGGTGCAAAAAGCACACCGGGTGAAATAAGTTTAGCGCATAATGGCGTGTTGTTTTTAGATGAAATGCCAGAGTATTCACAAAAGGCACTAGAAACGCTCAGGCAACCTTTAGAAGACGGTGTTATAACAGTTTCAAGGGTGGCGCAATCAGTAGAGTATCCTGCACGCTTTATGTTAATGGCTAGTATGAATCCTTGCCCTTGTGGATATGACGGAAGCAAACTTCGTCCATGCACATGTACGCCAAATGAAAAAAGAAAATATAGGGCTAAAGTATCGGGTCCGCTATTAGATAGAATAGATATTTATATTGAAGTAGACGGAGTTGAATACAGCGAACTTAGGGGTAACGAAGTTGGAGAAACTAGCGCAGAAGTCAGTTTGCGTGTGGCAAAAGCTCGCAACAAGCAGCTGGCGCGATTTAAAAATGTGGGCATACATACAAATTCTGAGATGAATAATGCGATGCTCAACGAGTACTGCAAACTGGATGAAAAGAGTGAAAACTTGCTAAAAATGGCATTTAATCGCTTTAAACTCAGCGCACGTGGTGCAACAAGAATAATAAAAATAGCGCGAACTATAGCAGATTTAAATGAGCATATAGATATTGAATCTGGTGATGTTGCCGAAGCAATACAATATAGAACAAGAGGGTTGCAAGAATAGTTATGAGATATACACCAAAGCAGAAATTATATGTTTGGCTCAATGCTATTGTTGGCTTGACCTCACGCCGAATATATCAACTTAATAACATTATGAATCTTGATGATTTAGTGGAAACTAAAGCATATATGGGTGCAGAATGTCGCAACATAATAACTTCAGAGCAAGAAGAAAAGCTAAAAGTTGGCATGCACACTACAGAAACTGACGAGCTGTTCAGCAGAATGGAAGAGTTGGATATAGGCGTAGTGCTAGAAGATGATAACATATATCCAGCATCATTAAGAACTATAAAAAACAATCCACAGATAATATATTTTAGAGGTGATTTTTCACTAATAAAAGAAACTAAAATGTTGAGCGTTGTAGGTTCTAGGGCGTTGTCAAGTTATGGCAAAAGTATAACGGCAAAGTTTTGCAATCAGCTAAGCGTTGCGGGTCTTACCATTGTAAGTGGCATGGCGGACGGGGTAGACGGGGTCGCACACAAAGCGGCACTTGATGCGGGTGGCAAAACAATAGCGGTATTGGGTTGCGGAATAGATGTGGTATATCCATTAAAACACGCGTGGATGTACAATGAAATAGTCAAAAACGGATTAATTATATCCGAACATTGTTTGGGAGTCAGACCAAATAATTATCATTTTCCTAATAGGAATAGAATAATAAGTGCGTTATCTGACGCAGTATTAGTAACAGAAGCGGGCAAAAAGAGCGGCGCTTTAATCACAGCAAATTATGCAATAGAGCAAGGCAAAAACTTGTTTATTGTGCCAACAAATGCCGACAACCCTATGGGCGAGGGCAGCAATCAAATGCTCAAAAGACTGCAAGGTAGTATGGTGCTATCAGCTTCCGACATATTGGAAGAAATGGGAGTTTCCGAATACAGAGAAACTGCAAGTTTAATGCAATTAGACTTTTCAGAAGTAAAAATATTGGATACAATACTTTTTGGGGTCAAAGTGCACTATGATGAATTATTTGCAGTAATGGATCTAAAAGTGGGTGATCTAAGCGGGTTATTAACCAGTATGGAAGTCCGCGGATTAATCGCAAAAACAGATATAAATCACTATGGAGTGTAATAAATGAAATTAGTAATAGTAGAGTCACCATCAAAGTCAAAAACAATACAAAAGTATTTAGGCGGAGATTTTAGAGTAATGGCAAGCGGCGGACACGTATGTGACTTGCCCGAAAAAACTTTGGGAATTGATGTTGCAAACAACTTCAAACCCGAGTATGTAGTTCAGCCTAAAAAGAAAGATTTAATCAAGAAGCTAAAGCAAGCTGTAAAAGAAAGCGAAATAGTTTATCTTGCAACTGACCCGGATAGAGAAGGGGAAGCAATCAGCTGGCATTTATCAACTTGTTTAGGCATTAAAGATGACAATAATCGTATTGAATTCAACGAAATTAGTGCAAAAGCTGTTAAAAAAGCAATGGATAATCCACGTTCAATCAATATGAAATTGGTTGACGCCCAACAAGCACGTAGGGTGTTAGATAGGCTAGTTGGATACAAAGTTAGCCCTATTTTGTCAAGAAAAATTAAAAGCGGATTATCTGGCGGAAGGGTACAAAGCTCTGCATTAAAGATGATAGTTGATCGCGAACAAGAGATAACAGCATTTAAGCCCGAAGAGTATTGGAATATATATGCTTTCTTGTTAAAAGAAGAAGAAAAGGCAAAAACTGGTACATTTAGAGCAATGCTTGCAGACCACAATGGCACAAAGCTAAAAGTGGATTCTGGCGAAAAAAGCGACAAGGTGTTGTCTGACATCAAGGGCGCAACTTGGGTTGTTGATAAAGTAAAAAGAGGTTTGTCAAAATCACGCCCACAAGCACCATTTATGACAAGTACTTTGCAACAAGACGGTGCTCAAAAGTTGAATTTGACTTCACCAATGGTTATGCAAATTGCCCAACAATTGTATGAAGGATTGGAAATTCCGGGCGAAGGTCAAACCGCATTTGTAACATATATCAGAACAGATAGCGTACGTGTTTCAGCAGAAATCCAACAAGATACAATTGAGTATATCAAGGCAAATTATGGTGAGAAATATGCACCAGCAAAGCCAAATATATATTCAACAAAATCGCAAAACACACAAGATGCCCACGAAGCAATCCGACCAATTTCTCTTGCGCGTACGCCAGAAAGTTTAAAAGAAGTGTTGCCTCGTAATCATTACAGATTGTATAAATTGATTTATGACAGATTTATTGCAAGTCAAATGACCGATGCAGAATACAACACATTAAATGTTAGAATTGCAGCAAAAACTAATGATGCGGGCGATTATGGCTTCAAATTAACTGGAAAAACCTTGTTGTTTAAGGGTTACACCGCAGTTTATGACAATCACAAAAATGAGGGCGAAGAGGAAGAAACAAATCCAAACAACCTACCTAACCTAATAGAAGGCGATGAGCTTAGCTTCCAAGAAATTAAGGCTGAGCAAAAATTTACAAAGCCACCAGCACGCTACACAGATGCTTCACTTGTTAAGGCTATGGAAGAAAATGGTATTGGTAGGCCTTCAACTTATGCAACGGTTATCAGCGTACTTTCAAAGAGGGAATATGTTATTAAAGAGCAAAAATTCTTTAAGCCAACAAACCTTGGTGAAACTGTAATTGAATTTATGGTTAAGTTCTTTGAAGATGTTGTTGATAGCAAATTTACAGCTGCTATGGAAGCAAAGCTTGATACTATTGAGCACGGCGCAGAGTGGCAAAAAATATTGCACGAATTCTATCCAAAGTTTGCAGCAGATGTGGCAGAAGCAACAGCAAACAACAAAAAGATGACGCTTAAAGAAGAAGTTACCGACGTTATCTGCGAAAAATGTGGTGCAAATCTTGTAATTAGAGATGGCAAGTACGGAAAATTTATGGCGTGCCCAAATTATCCAAAATGCAAAAACATCAAATCAATAGTAGAGTCAGTTGGCAAGTGTCCAGCTTGTGATGGAGAAATAACAAAGTGCCGTAGTAGGACTGGTAAGGTTTTTTACGGTTGTAGCAACTATCCAAAATGCAACTTTATGTCTTGGGAAATCCCAGCTCCAATATTCTGTCCTGATTGCGGAAAAGCTATGAAAATAGTTGAAAATGGCAATGCTAAACAGTATGTGTGTGTTGGTAGAGATTGCAAGAAAGTTGTGGTGGTAGATGAGTATAAAGATTAAAGTAATAGGTGGTGGGCTTGCTGGAGTTGAAGCAGCCTATCAACTATTAAAAGCGGGATTTGCCGTAGATATGTACGAGATGCGACCCGTCAAAATGACACCCGCCCATAAAACCGCGGGGCTTGGCGAGTTGGTTTGCAGCAACAGCTTAAAAAGTACAGAGTTTTCTGGAGCACAAGGATTACTTAAAGCAGAGATGCGTTTGATGAATTCTTTGGTATTAAAGGTAGCTGAAGCTACAAAAGTACCCGCTGGAAATGCTCTAGCTGTTGATAGAGAGGCGTTCAGCAAAGGGCTAGAAGAAGAGTTGAGGAGTTTCAGTTCATTTAATCTTATTAAAGAGGAGTGCACCGAAATTACAGATTACACAATAGTTGCAACAGGACCGCTAACTTCGGAGGCGATGTGTGAAAAAATCGCAGAGCTTCACGGAGGAGAGTATCTACATTTTTACGATGCGGTGGCACCAATAGTAACAAAAGAGTCCATTGATATGGATAGGGCCTTTTTTCAAAGTAGATATGACAAAGGCGAAGCCGACTATCTCAATTGTTATATGAACAAAGAGGAGTATGATAATTTTGTAACAGAGCTAGTTTCTGCCGACAGAGTTATCCTCAAAAAATTTGAAAAAGGCGATATCTTTGAGGGCTGTATGCCGGTAGAAGTTATGGCGGGGCGTGGGCATGAAGCGCTTAGGTTTGGCCCACTAAAGCCAGTAGGATTGGGCAGACATCTGCCAGAAAGGCCTTATGCAATAGTTCAACTTCGTATGGAAGATAACTATGATTCATTATATAATCTAGTGGGATTCCAAACAAATTTGACATTTAAAGAGCAAAAGAGGGTGTTTGGACTTATTCCAGCACTAAAAAATGCGGAGTTTGTGCGCTATGGCGTTATGCACCGCAATACGTATATGAACAGCCCTAAGTTATTAACCGAGCACTATAGTTTGAAGACAAACGGCGCGATATTTTTTGCGGGTCAGATGACGGGTGTTGAGGGTTATATGGAAAGTGCAATGAGCGGTCTTATTGCACT
>JAWXUT010000076.1:0-8479 GCA_044426075.1 Bacillota bacterium | reverse complement strand
GATTGATGAGCATCTTTCAACAACACCAACAATCAAATTAACACAATTTAAGCCTAATTGCAAACAAGTTCTGCTGTTAGGCTTTCTTTTTAGAAGGGTGTGAATTTTTGACATACTCTTCCAATTTTTGTCACGTTTTTCATTAAAAGAAATCGACAAGAATGAAAAACGACAATAAAAAAGACCTTTTCTAACGAAAATGCCTTATTTGGTGGAGATAAGCGGGGTCGAACCGCTGACCTCTTGAATGCCATTCAAGCGCTCTACCAACTGAGCTATACCCCCAAAAGGTTATTGTAATGCAATTATATAGCATTTTTTGTGTTTTGTCAATTGTTTTTTGTGTGGGATTGGGTGCTAATTTTGCGGATATTCTACGGATTTTAAGTAAAGTCCGCAAGCGGAATAGGTTTTGCCACCGAGTTTTCTGTTGCCGGTTGTGAGCATTTCGGATATGGCGGTGGGTGCGATTCTGCCAAGACCAATAAAAATTAGGGTGCCAACTATTATTCTAACCATATTATATAGGAAGCCGTTGCCTTCAACTTCAAAGAAAATTTCGTTGCCAGTTGTTGTGATATCTAGGCGATAAAGTGTGCGGATTGTTTTGTTTATGCCGCTTCCAGTTGAACTAAAGGCGATAAAATCGTGTTCCCCTACTAGTTCTGCTGCGCATTTTTTCATTAGTTCTATGTCGACTGGTGAGGGAATTTGAGCGTAAAAGCCCTCTTTTATGGGGCTAGATGTGCGGGAAACATAGGCTTTATATAGATAGGTTTTTCTTTTTGCACTGTATTGTGCGTGAAAATCTTCGGGCGCTTCTGTGGCTGAAACTATGCGGATATCCTTTGGCAACATACTGTTTACGGCGTGCTGAACTTTGCTTGGAAGATAGCTTTTTTCTGCTGAAAAATGAGCCACTTGCCCTAGTGCGTGCACTCCGCTATCGGTGCGACCACTGCCAAAAATTGTTATTTTTTCTGCGAACAATATGCTCAATTTTTCTTGTAAAACTGCTTGCACACTTGGCGCGTTTTTCTGGCATTGCCAACCACTGTAGTTGGTGCCGTTGTATTCAATAACAATGATGTATTTCATTATAGCACCTATATCCAAAATCCTGCATTAATTGCCACAACAAGGGCTATAAATATTGCCGTTGCGATGCCCGCTACTATATCTCTATAACTGAATTTAAGCACCTTCATTTTTGTGCGATTTGGGGTTGCATTGTAGCACCTTGCATCCATTGCCATAGCAAGCTCATCTGCCCTACGGAATGCGGAAACAATTAGCGGAATTAATACTGGCAAAAGTGCCTTTGCGCGCTTAATGATATTGCCGTTGTCAAAATTTGCGCCTCTTGCTTTTTGCGCCATCATAATCTTATCCACTTCTTCCATTAATATAGGAATAAATCGCAACGCGATACTCATAATTAATGCCACTTCGTGCACAGGAAACTTTATTTTTTTGAGTGGTTTCATAAGGCTTTCAAGCCCGTCTGTTAAGTTCATAGGTGTGGTTGTTAGCGTTAAAAGTGCGGTTCCTATTACTAAAAATACCAACCTTAATCCCATTTTTAATGCAAACAATAGCCCGCCCGTGGTTATTGTCAAAAAGCCCCACGATACTAGCACGGTGCCTTCTGTGCTGTAAAATATGTTTAATATTGCGGTGAATAATACTAAAAATAATACACCTTTTACGCTTTTTAGTACACTCTTTATAGGAACACGGGATACCAAAATGCCTATTATGATAAATCCAGCTACTGCTATGTATGAATATAATGAGTCCACCAAAAATACACCAGTTATGTATGCTACAACCATTAGTAACTTTGTGCGAGGGTCTAGGCTGTGAGCAAATGACTCCGCCCTATAATACTGTCCGAAACTAATATCACGCATCGCTTGCACCTATTGCCTTTGCTATAGAGTCTGCAAGCTCTTTTGCGGTTAGTGGAACTTCTTTTATATCATATCCGCGCTCATTTAACATAGCCCTAATTTCTGCGGTGTGAGGCAAACACAAACCTGTATTTGCAATGTTTTTTCTATCCGAAAACAACTCTCGTGGCGTTGTGTCGGCAAGTAATGCACTGTCATTCATAACCAAAATGCGGTCAGAAAACTCGGCGATTTCTTCCATATTGTGCGATATCATTATTACTATTTTGGTGTTGCCTTGCTTGAGGCTTGCCATAAGTTCTAACATCTCTCTTTTGCCCACTGGGTCTAGACCCGCCGTGGGTTCATCTAACACCAAAATTGCAGGTTCTACGGCTATTATGCCCGCAATTGCAACCCTTCTTTTTTGCCCACCAGATAGTTCAAATGGGGATTTTTCCTTAATTTCTTCATAATTTAAGCCAACCAACTCAATGGCGTGTTTAGCTAAGGCTTCGGCCTCTTCTTTACTCTTGCCAAAATTTAGTGGAGCATACATTACATCTTTTAATACTGTATCTTCAAAAAGTTGATACTCGGGATATTGAAACAACATACCTAGCATACTGCGAACCTTTCTGTAATTAGGCTTTTTAACCGATAAATCAATGTCATAAACCGCAACGCTGCCACGGCTAACTTTTATAAGTCCATTTAAATGTTGAATAAGCGTAGACTTGCCACTGCCAGTTGAACCTATTATGCCAACTGTTTCACCCTCAACAATATCAAAGCTGATATCTTGCAATGCAACCTTTTGATGTGGTGTGTTTTGAGAATATGTGAAGCCTAAATCTTTTACTTTAATTGACATAGCGCCTCCATTAACTCGTGGTCACTTAACACCGTTTTTATAGGTATATTTTTTTGTTGTAGTAATAGTGAAACTTGTGTAGCAACAGGCAACTCTAATCCTGAATCAACCACAGTTTGGGTATCCGAAAATACCTCTCTTGGGGTGCCAGACTTAACCATTTCACCTTTGTTCATTACTATAACTTTATCTGCATTAATAGCTTCATCCATATAATGAGTGATTAGTATAATAGTCATACCGTGCTCTTTATTAAGCGCCTCAATAGTGGCAATAACTTCGCTTCTGCCTTTTGGGTCAAGCATAGCTGTTGCTTCATCTAATATAAGCACATCGGGCATCATTGCAAGCACTGCTGCAATTGCAACGCGTTGTTTTTGGCCACCAGATAGGCGGTTAGGGTCGCGGTCTTTATTATGGAACATATTTACAGCTTCTAACGCCCAATCAACACGCTTTCTAATTTCTGCGGGAGCAACACCCAAATTTTCGGGTCCAAAAGCCAAATCATCTTCAATAATTGATGCCACCATTTGGTTGTCGGGATTCTGGAACACCATACCAACACGACTTCTTATATCAAAAATGCGGTCTTCTTCATTTGTATTTATGCTATCAACAAGAATTTCGCCCTCATTTGGCATCAAAAATCCATTTAAAAGGCGCGCAAGTGTAGATTTTCCACTTCCGTTATGACCTAAAACCGCAACAAAACTGCCCTTTTCTATTGCTAGATTGACATTTTTAACACCACGGCTTACTGTGTCTTCGCTCTTATAGTCAAAACTGACATTTTTAATTTCAATAATGTTGTTCATCAATAAATATTATACAATAAAAATCAGCAATTATCAATCAATTTAAAAATGATAAAAGATAAATTAAGGCAAATTACTAGTTGAAATAACTTTTTACAAGTTTTTTCATAACAGAAACTAGCGGAAACAAGCCTAGCGCAACTACAATTGTATTTGAAACAATGTGTGTGACATAAAACGACACCCCTCTTAAGTACATTATTGTAAAACTGCTCCAAAAATAGCTCCAACTGCTGTTGGCATAAAATATGGTATCAAAAAACGAGGTCAGCACACCAAACATAGCGGTTAGCAACGTTGCTGTAATTACATAAGGAATATAGTGTTTATCCTTAAAAATAGCATATACAGCTGCGGTTACAACTGCAATCAAGCACCAGTGGATATAATATGAAATAATCCAAGTGTTAACGCCATAAATAAGCATTTCTGTTGTTACAAAAATTAGTGTGGTGGGGAGCGATATTTTCAAGCCAAAAACTATGGTGTATGCCATTATTAATAGTGTCACAATTTCTACATTGGGAATAACTGCAAGTGCTAGCTTGCCACTTGTAATACTTGCCGACAACATTCCAATAAGCACCAACCTTTTTGTGGCGCTTAACATTTGCTTTTTTCTACCACTGTTGGTGGCAGTTAGTTTGGGTGTTGTATCTGAATTTTCCATAAAATTTGCCTATGCTCTTATTATATAGGTTTCGTAATCCACAATAACTAACTCGCTATAACTCACGGTGCACATATAATATTCGCCTTTGTTTATATCCAAAATATCATTTTCTGACACAACTTCTGTATCTAGGCAAGATGTAAATACGTCAAGTGGATCTCCGCCGCCGTAGCTTGTGCCGTTTATTGTGAATCCGATTAACACTTCTTCCTCATCAATAGTTGTGGTTTCAAATGTAATATATCCGAATGTGTCTTCTGATGTTTCTGTTAAAAAATCTTCAAGTGTATCTGCATTTGTGTTGCAAGAAATCTCCAACTTAACTTCTCCGTCTGCATTAATTAGCATTAGTGTTATATACTTTGCGCCCACTTCGGGCTGCGTGTAACTGGTGTCGCTGTTACTGCTACTCTCCTCTTCTTCAATGGTGTTGCACGCCACAAAACTGCAACAAAAAGTTGCTAGTATCATTATAAATATAAATAATTTTGCTGATTTTCTCATAATAGTTCCTATATTTAGAGTGACTCTACAGTTAAAATATATACCGCATTATCTTGAATTGGCATATGCCCCGCGCTAACGCCGATTGCATTGTACTCTACACCGTTTAATGTTAATGTGTGCCCTGGCGCTATATATGCTATATCTGTAATGGATGTGTAGACGACTACTTCAGTAGTTTCTGGAATAGTGCCGTCTTCTTGCTCGCCAGTTAATGGATATTTTGTTGATTCGCCTTTTGTGGCAACTCCGTCAACCCATATCTTTTCTGTTATTGAGTAATATAAAAGATACTTGCCGTACCCATCATTCGTCATTTTTAAATCCATATATGCGCTATTTGAGTTTAGCTTAGATAATAAGTCTGCCAAATTATCTTGCACTGTATCTTTTTTAACAGAACTATAGATTATTTCGCCATTTTCATCGGTCATATAAACAGAAATCTTACTGTAAGTTATAACTTCTTCTTCCACAGTTGCAACTGTTGCTGCCTCATCTTCAGTTGATACAACAGTTTCTGCTTGGCACCCCACAAAAATTATGGATATTGCAAGCATCAGTAATATGATTAAAATATTGTATAGTTTACTCTTCATTCACAACTCCCCCAAGTTAATAAATTCTGATTTTGACTTTAGTTTGCTTCTACTGTTATTACGTAAACAACACCTTCAAATATTGGCATATCTGTTGCGCTTTTGCCACAAGCATTGTATGTAACTTCATTAAAAGTTGCAGTGTAGCCCGGTGCGATATATGCCATTTCATCAATAGATGTGTACATATATACGCCAGTTGACTCGGGTATAGTGCCGTCTTCTAGCTCTGTTATTGGATAAGTGACGCCCTCGCGCGTTTCAATTGTATCCGCTGTGTACTCAGTGTAAATTGCATAAGCAGAAACATAGTATCCGTATCCCGCATCTTTTAATGTGAATTTAATAAGAGACAACTCTTCTTGGTTAAGTTCACGCAGAAATGATGCTAAATCTTCACTTGCGGTTTCTCTCTCATATGTCAATACAACTTCGCCCGTTTCATCGGTTACTAGCACGGTTGCTGTGCAATATACTAAATCTTCATCTTCTGGCTCAAGCATCATATCGTCTAAAAGTTCTTTAATCTCGTCTTCTTCACAAGCCACAAAAATTACGCTTATTGTACAAATCATAACTAGAATTAATAGTATGGTTAGTGCTTTTTTCATTAGTATATTGCTCATCCTTTTTTTAATATTCTTCTATTACTATAACGTATGTTACGCCGTCTTCAATTGGCATACCACTCATTCCTAATCCACAACTGTTGTAAGTCACTTGACCGATTGTTGTTGTGTATCCCGCGTACAAATAATTTTCATCTGTTATTGTTGTGTACATCATTGGATATTGGTTGCTTGCGCTGCCATATGTAACTCCACTTACTGTAAACGTGCTCATATATAAGCCATATCCAGTATCGTCTGCTTCATAAGAAACTTCATTATCTGCGTCTGCAACAATTTGATCCATAAAGTCAGATAGATAACTTGCGGTTGTTTCTGTTGTGATAGTAAAAACTACATTTGTAAACTTATCAGCAAGCATTAGCGTAGCTGTAACTGTCTCTTCAGTAGTTGAAGAATCGGTTGCGTCTTCTTCTGACGATAATTCATTATTCATTGTACACGCCATAACTGAAAATGTGGTGACGATTATTAGAATCATCATAAGTAGTGTTAAAGATATTTTTTTCATTTTCTTGTCCTCCAAGGTTTATTGCAAATTAAGGGTAGAAAATGGGCACTTTTTTACATAATGCAAAATAGCCCTACCGCTTCCTACCGAAGTGTGGGTTGAACAATATGGCAGGTCTCCTGACTAAAAAGGCTGTTACGCCTATGCCCCTTCCCGCAAACGCCTATAGCTTTTGCAGTGGTTTTGCATATTAATTTACAGTAGCGGTGGCTGTGGAGTTATAGCGCGAGGCTTTACTCACTTCCCTTTTAAACTGCGCATTGCACAGTACCATTTGCTTTGTTGTTGATAATTTATTAAACTGACGCCTTTAAGGTTTCAGCTAATTTTTTAATTTGATCGATGTTGGCGCTTGTTAGTGCAGACTTTATTGTTATTGTGTCTGCTACGAACTCAATATTACTCATAGTGTCAAGTTTTGCCTTGATTAACTTGCCAACCATAGGTGCCCAAGTGCCGTTTTCGATTATAGCAACACTGCGATTAGCATAGTTTTTGCTTGCAATGTGCATTAAAAATTCTTCCATTATAGGAAAAATTCCGTTGTCGTATGTAGTTGAAGCCAACACCATATGACTACATTTAAACGCATCTTCTACATTTTCTGCAAAATCAGAACGCGCTAAGTCACTTATTGCAACGGGCACTTCTAGCTCTTTTAGAGTGTTGTATAACAATTCTGCTGCGCCTTTTGTGTTGCCGTAAACTGATGAATATGCGATGAACACTTTGCGAGCTTCTGGCTTGTAGCTTGCCCAAGTTGTGTATAAATCTAGATAATAACCTAAGTTTTCTGTTAAAACTGGTCCGTGTAGTGGACAAATTGTTGCAACTGGAAGATCTGCTAGTTTTTTAAGAATCGCCAAAACTTGCACGCCATACTTGCCAACTATATTGAAATAATAGCGCCTTGCTTCACACGCCCAAGCCTCATCTGCGTCGGTTGCGCCAAACTTGCCAAAAGCATCAGCAGAAAATAACACACCACTTGTGCTATCAAAAGTCATTATAACTTCAGGCCAATGTACCATTGGCGCGGTATAAAATTGTAAATTGTGTTCACCTAAACACAAACTACTGCCGTCTTTTACAACAATCTTTTTATCTTCTGCAATAGTAACACCAGTAAACTGGGTTATCATTCCAAATGCACGCGCACTTGCAACAATTTTTGCCTCTGGATACGTGTTAAGTGCCACAAACAAACTGCCGCTGTGGTCGGGTTCCATATGTTGAACAATGATATAGTCAAGCGCCATGCCATTAAGTGCGCAAGCTAAATTCGCCATCCACTTTTCAGTGTGCGCTTTATCAACTGTATCAAAAACTACCGCCTTATCATCCAAAATCACATAAGAATTATATGCCATACCATTTGGCACAATATACTGACCCTCAAATAAATCAAGATTATAGTCGTTTACCCCAATATTAACAATGTTTTTATATCCATTTATCATTGCAATTACCTCACACTTTTGTTGATTATATTCTACCACAAAACATCATTTTATGATAGCGATTATACAAACATTTTAATTAAAAGAAAAATTTTTATAATTAATACCACTACATAATATTTTTTATAAGGATGCGTGCGTCAGAGGACAAACCCGTTGGGTTGAATGAATAATTAATATTGAATAATTGTGGAATCCATAAAGGGTTGATTATATGGGTTAGTTGGAACGCATATTTCAGCGCAGATGAACATTAAATCGTAGGGTGCGGCAGTCCCCTGCCGCCCGAAATCCGCAGAAAACAAATGTGTCACGAAAAAAGTATATTTCAGCGCAGATGAACATTAAGATTGTAGGGTGCGTTAGTCCTCTGACGCCCGCATCCATATTAAAATTATTGATAATGATAAAATGTATTTTTACAAGTTAACATCGTCGTGTCCTTGATATTTGAATGAAACAAACAATAGAAATAACCCAAACTTGCGATAAGGTGGCGGGCGTCAGGGGACTAACGCA